>JBPCUV010000315.1:0-3193 GCA_051010975.1 Desulfocapsaceae bacterium | reverse complement strand
CCGAGGAACATCAGATTGGCGAAAAACATGCCAATGAATACGGCATAGACCACGTCGGTGTTTTGGATGAAGAGCAGTGGACCTGGACGCATACCGTGAACGAGCAGGGCGCCCAGAATAACGGCCGTGGTGCCGCTGCCGGGAATGCCCAGGGCCATGGTAGGTATCATCGCGCCGCCGGTGGCGGAATTGTTGGCGCATTCCGGAGCAGCGACGCCCTCGAGGACGCCGGTCCCGAATTTTTCGGGTTCTTTCGAGAACCGCTTGGCCTCGTTGTAACCGATGAACGACGCCACCGTACCGCCCTCGGCCGGCAGTATACCTATGAAGGTTCCAATCAGCGAGGAACGAATCAAGGTCGTCTTTACAGATTTGATTTCTTTCCAAGTGGGAAGTAACCCTGAAATTTTACGGTCGATAACAATTTTCCGGACTCCTTGCTCAGATTGCCGGAAGACCTCAGCCGCTGCGAACAGACCAATCATTACAGGGATGAAGCTCACCCCGTCCATAAGATGGGTGAGGCCGAAATCATAGCGGCTGAACCCTGAAATGCTGTCCATACCGATACAAGCGATAAAAACCCCAATCGTGCCACCGAGCAGGTTCTTCACTACAGATTGGGATCCTAGGCTACTGATCATACTGAGGCCAAAGACCGAGAGAGCAAAATATTCCGGCGGGCCAAATTTGATAGCGATATTGGCGAGCACGGGGGCCAGCAGAATCAGGACCACGACGCTGAATAACCCACCCAGTGCGGAACTGATACAGGCCATGCCCAGCGCTTTGCCGGCCTGGCCTTTCTGTGCCAGTGGATACCCATCGAAGGTCGTCGCCGCGGCCGCTGGTGTGCCGGGGGCATGAACCAGAATCGCCGCGATTGATCCCCCAAAGGTAGCCCCGCAATAGAGGCTGACCAGCATCGTGATAGCAGGAACTGGCTGCATGGTATACGTGAATGGGATCAGCAGGGCACAGCCCATCGGTGCGGTCAGACCAGGCAGGGAACCGATGATCATGCCGCCCAGCACACCCATGAAGACGGCCAGGAAATTCATCGGTTCCATAATAGTCATGAAACCCATCAATAATTGATCTAACACGGTGACCTCTTTATATTAGGATTCCGGAAGGAAGCTGCACCCAAAGTATCTTGGTGAAGATGAGGTATATCAGGACAGGCGTAATCAGGGCAGTGAGCGCGATGGTCACTTTTTTCCTGACCCCCCAGATCAGCATCACAGCCACGATGAACAGGCTTATCGAAACAAGCGTGCCAAGGTAGGAGACCCCGAAACCAAAGGCGATGGCGGCGGCCATTGACAAGACCACGCGCCAGAACGCATCCCGGTCACCTCCTTCCTTGACATCGTCCGGGCCTTTTTTCACACTCTGGTACATCATGATAGCGTTGAGAAACATTGCGACTATGAGCACTACCTGGGGGAAGAATGATGCAGTCGTGTGGCTTTTCACCACATCTGAGCTCTTGAAGGTGAAGCTGAGGGCAAAGAGGATGATGAAAATGATCATCATCACGATCGACATGCGCAGGTCCTTATTATTCACCGGTTCATCCTTATATCAGGTGTTTCCGAAAATCGTGATGTGCCACTTCACTGCATTAGCAGCGTACTTGTCACGACGGGAGCAGACAGGCCCGAATGACCGGACCTGTCCTCAGATTGAGTCTATTTCTCGATGTATCCCAGTTCATCCATGGTTTCTTTCCAGATAGGCCACTTTTCATCAAGAAATGCGTCCCACTCATCGCCGGTCAGCACCGACTCAGGTCCCATTGAGTTATCTGCCAGGTAACTCTGGTAGATTTTGTGCTTCATGCTTTCCTGGAAGGCATCGCGAAGGACTTTAACCACTTCTGGCGGAGTTCCGGCTTTAACCCCGACACCTCGCCAAGTAGCCATCTCCACATCATAACCCAGTTCCTTGGCCGTCGGGGTATCAGGGAATCCCTCCAAACGATCAGCTACCAGGAATACCGCCGGTTCTACATTACCGGCCTCGTACTGTCCAATGAACTCACTGGGATTCAGAACGCCCATGTCAATCACGTCACCAAGCAGTGCAACGATGATTTCACCTCCGCCGTCAAAGGGCACAAATTCGAACTCAACACCAGCTGCTTTTCCAAGGGCATAAGAAGCAACGTGGTCAATGCTTGCCATATGGGCCACGCCAATCTTGATACTGCCTGGCTTCTCCTTGGCTGCGGCTAGGATACCCTGGATATCCTTGTGCTTTCCATTTGTTTTGATTACCAGAGATTGGGGATCATAACAGCCCCGGGCGATGCCGGTAATGTTCTCGCGTTGAGCAGTTGTCCTGCCCCTGGCCATCGTCGCCAGGTTCGAATTGGTCAACGAAAAGATAGTGTAACCGTCTGCCGGTTGCTCCATCATATGGTTGAGCATGCGAGCGCCGGAACCGCCGCTCATCGTTGAGATTACAATCGGTGTCTTTAGGATCCGGCGTAATCGGAGGGCAGCTGTTCGCGAGAAGATATCAGTACCGCCGCCGGCCGATGAGTGGATATACCAGTTGATCTGCTTGCTTGGGTACTTGTCGTCGGCTGCGACACCAGACTGGACAGCAAACCCAAGTGCCAATACTGCAATGCACACACTTAAAAGTAGTTTTTTCATCGTTTCCTCCTCCTGGGGGTTGATGGAAGACAGATCATGATCCCGACAAACCTGTCCTTGGTATGATAAAAGCGTCGGACTGCCCTACGCCCTTGTCATCTTGCCTCAACTTTATTCCTCCCTGCCATTCATGCTGTAGAGTTGTTCCAGTACCGTATCGAAATCTGCCTCCAGAGCCAGGATCGCCTCGTGGGAATTACGATGCTGTATAGCCCTGACAATCCGGTCATGGATATCGAGCATTTGTTCGATTCTGATGGGGTCCTTCTCGTAATAGAGCCTGCGCATATTCTGCCAGAGCGGTTGCGTGGAAATATCGAGCAGCCTATCGACCATTGAAATGATGATCCTGTTCTGGGTTGCCTCGGCAATCGCCAGATGCAGCTTTTTGCCGAGTCGAGTATAGGCTTGGTAATCTCCAGCCAAGCCTATCTGATATTTCTCTTCCCAGACCGAGGTGATTTTATTGATATCCTGATCGCTCGCTTCCCTGATTGCTAGGCGAGCGCTGCCGGTCTCAACCACCT
>JBPCUV010000314.1:0-4759 GCA_051010975.1 Desulfocapsaceae bacterium | reverse complement strand
GAAGAGGAAAATATTCATTTTTTCCGTCTTCAGTTTGTTGATATTTTCGGCTTTATGAAAAATGTTGCCATTCCGCGCAGCCAGATCGAAAAAGCTCTGGACGGCAAGATCATGTTCGACGGCTCATCGATTGAGGGGTTTGTCCGGATCAACGAGTCCGACATGTACCTGAAGCCAGACTATGACACCTTTGTGGTACTGCCCTGGAGAAACAAGGAGGGCATTGCCGCCGCCCGTATCATTTGCGACATTCATAAAAGTGATGAAACTCCGTTCGAGGGTTGCCCGCGCGTCAACCTCAAGCGTGTCCTGGCCGAAGCAAAAGAGCTGGGCTACACTATGAATGTGGGTACTGAGGCCGAATTCTTTCTCTTTGAAAGAGACGAAGAAGGGCTGCCCACGACCATTACTAATGACGTTGCCGGCTACTTTACCACCGACCCGGACGACAAGGCCAGCGACTGTCGCCGGGAGATCATCGAAACACTCGAAATGATGGGCTACGAGATCGAGGCCTCTCACCACGAAGTGGCTGAGGGTCAGCACGAGATTAACTTTAAGTATGCAGATGCCCTCAAAGCGGCTGACAATACCATCACCTTTAAGTGGGTGGTGAAATCGGTGGCCGCCCAATACGGTCTGCACGCCACCTTTATGCCTAAACCGATCTTTGGTATCAACGGTTCCGGCATGCATACCAACCAGTCGTTGTTCAATCTCGACGGCACCAACGCCTTTTTTGATGAGTCCAACGATATACAGCTTTCCGATATCGCCTACAAATATATTGCCGGCATCCTGAAGAATGCCCGCAGTTTCGTAGCCGTTACCAATCCGCTGGTCAACTCCTACAAACGTTTGGTTCCCGGCTACGAGGCACCTGTTTATGCTGCCTGGTCGGCCTCCAACCGTTCAGCGCTGGTTCGCATCCCGGCCGCTCGCGGCATGTCGACCCGTACCGAGGTGCGTTGTCCCGATCCAACTACCAACCCCTATCTGGCCCTGGCAATGATGCTCAATGCCGGTCTGGACGGTGTCAAAAACGACCTCAAAGCTCCGTTCTCTGTGGACGAGGATATTTTCGAGATGACCGCAGAGCAGATGGAAGCAAAAGGGATCACCGTACTGCCCGGCAGTCTCGAAGAAGCACTTGAGGAATTCAAGGGCAATCCGTTATCGCGAGAAACCCTCGGCGACCACATATTTACCAAATATATCGCAGGTAAAGAGAAGGAATGGGATGAATACCGCTGTTCCGTAACCGATTGGGAACTCGACTCCTATCTGACCATCTACTAAACTTCTGCCAGTAGTTCTCCCGGCAGTGAGGCCCGCATGTCTTAGTGACATGCGGGCCTCTTTTGTTTCGGCCGGGCTTGCCAATCGCCCGGTAAACCATTAAAACGAATGATAGCGATACGGAGAGAAGGCACATAGTCAAGGAAACCGGCGATTGATATATCAAGATGAGAAAACGCACTTATAGCTATGGCGATCCGTCCCTGAAGGCAACATTTGCCGGGATCATTCGAGACAAGGACTGGGAGAAAAAATTTGATCAACACCGGGTTTTCACCAAGTGGCCCGAACTCGTTGACCAGGAGACGGCAAAGTATGCGAGGCCACTCAAGATCGTCAACGATGTGCTCTGGCTCGAAGTTGATAACTCGGCCTGGGTTCAGCAATTTCAATTCAAGAAACTGGAGCTTTTGGAGATCCTCAACGACTACCTGCGGGTTGCCTATTTTGCTGATATAAGATTTACCGTAGGGGAATCGACTGAGCCCGAGCAGAAAATCGAGAATCTGGGTCCCCGGATGGTGCCGCCCACCTCCGAGGAGATCGAACAGTTTGAGAAGCAGATTGAATTTATAGAGGACGAAGAGATCAGAAAGGCAATGACCCGCCTATGGTACGTTTCAAAAGCCGTTCGAAGAGAGTGACATAAAGCAGCCGCCCGACGCCATCCTTAAAAGCCGCTTGACCCCAGAAATAGAAGAGGTAATGTCTGGCCAGAGCTGTGTGGGGACGGCCAGGCATGCATAAAATCTCAGTTCCGGTGTAGTGATGATATATGACAATATACTCGAGTCCATCGGCAACACACCTCTGGTGGCCGTTAACCGACTGAATCCGAACAAGAAGGTTAAGGTGGTTGGTAAGTTGGAATCGAGAAATCCCGGGGGTTCGGTGAAGGAACGCATCGCCCTGTCGATGATCGAAACTGCTGAACATACGGGGGAGCTGCGAAAGGACAGCATAGTTCTTGAGGCCACCAGCGGTAATACTGGCATCGGATTGGCCATGGTCTGCGCCGCCAAAGGCTACCGCTGTATGCTGGTGATGCCTGAATCGGCCTCCATCGAGCGCCGCAAGATCATGCAGGCCTATGGGGCCGAGATTTTGTTGACGCCTGCCGCCCGGTCCACCGACGGGGCAATAGAGAAGGCCTATTCCATGGCTCTGGAATTTCCCGATCGCTACTTTTTAACCGACCAGTTTAATAACGAGGCCAACTGGCTGGCCCACTACGACAGGACCGGACCTGAAATCTGGCAGCAGACCGACGGCAAGATCACCCACCTGGTCGCCACCCTGGGAACGTCGGGTACCGTAATGGGACTATGCGCCTGGTTTAAAGAGCAGCAGCCGCATGTCAAGATCGTTGCAGTAGAACCCCACCTGGGCCACAAACTACAGGGACTCAAGAATATGAAAGAGTCCTATAAACCCGGCATCTTTGACAAAAAGGCGCCGGACGTGATCATCAATATTGACGATGACCACGCTTTCGACACTGCCAGAAAACTGGCGCGGCACGAGGGTATGCTGGTTGGCATGAGCAGCGGAGCGGCCGTATACGCAGCTCTTGAGATTGCTAGAGACCTGAACGAGGGAATGGTGGTGGCCATTCTGCCCGACGGCGGTGAACGCTATCTCAGCACGCCGTTGTTCACCCCCGAAGATGTTCCGGCCGTGGGCAAGAAACGGAAACTGCGCTTCTTCAACACCATGACCAAGAAAAAGGAGGTGTTCAAACCCCGTAAAGAGGGGGAGGTCACTTTTTATTCCTGCGGTCCCACCGCCTACGAACCTGCCAATCTGTCCATGTGTCGGCGGTTTGTGGTTGCCGACCTGATTCAGCGCTACCTCGAAATGAGGGGTTTCAAAGTGTCATCGTACATGAATTTTACCGACCTGGACGACAACACCATTGCCGGCGCCGAAAAGGCGGGGATGGGCCTCCAGCCTTTCACAGAAAAGTATATCAACTCTTTTCTCTCCGATATTGACACGCTGGGAGTGAAACGGGCCACCGGTTATCCGAAGGCTTCAGAACATGTTCAGGACATGATCGACATCAGCCACGAGCTGCTCAGTAAGGGCTATGCTTACGAGAAGCACGGTTCTATATATTTTGATATCTCTAAGTTTTCCAACTACGGAAAACTCTCAGGCATCGACCTCTCCAAGATCCAGCTGGGTAAAACCGTCGATCTGGATAACTACGAGAAGGACAACCCGAGAGATTTCACCCTGCTGAAACGCTCCACTCTGTCAGAGCTGAAAAAGGGAATTTTCTTCGAAACCGAATGGGGCAACGTCAGGCCGAGCTGGCACATCGAGTGTTCTTCGATGTCGACCGGCTACCTTGGCGAAACACTCGATATCCACACCTCCAGTCGCGACCTGATGTTTCCGCACCACGAAAACGAGATCGCCATCGCCGAGGCGCTGACCGGCAAGCAGCTGGCCAGGTACTGGATGCACTCTGAGCTTCTACTGGTGGAGGGCAAGAAAATGTCGAGTGACAACAATAATGTGGTCACTCTGAAAGATCTGCTGGCCATGGGCTTTACCGGCCGGGAAGTACGCTTTTTGATGCTTTCGGTGCAGTATCGTAAGCCGATCAACTTTTCCATCAAGCGGCTGGAGAATGTGCGCACCGCCCTGCGACGTCTTGATGAATATACCAGCAAGCTGCTTTGTCTGCCGCCGGGTCGGCCGCATCCCGAAGTCACCGCCTATGTGTCGGCCATGGAAGAACAGTTCTTCACAGCCATGGATGATGATCTCAACGTCTCGCTGGCAATGGCGGCGATCTACAACTTCATTAAGAAAACCAATCCGATCCTGCAGGTCAATCATCTCGATCGGGATCAGAAGGACTATATTCTGGAAAAGCTCAACCGTCTCAACCAGGTACTGAAGATCTTCAAATTGCAGGGCTGCCCGCTTGAACCGGAAATTGATGCGCTGATTCAGCTCCGCGAAAAGGCCCGGGTCGAAAAGGATTGGCAGACTGCAGATTCGGCACGTAACGAGCTGGCCGAACGAGGTATTGCCGTGATCGATACCGCCAATGGCCCTATCTGGAAACGTGTCGTGGAAACGGAGGAGGATTAAGAGGACTTGATTTTTATCCGTGTTCTATTATTATACTGCGCTTCTTTAAAATACAGTACGCAATCATGCGCCCGTAGCTCAGCTGGATAGAGCAACGGACTTCTAATCCGTAGGTCGCACGTTCGAATCGTGCCGGGCGTACCAATAAAATCAAGCGGTTAGGTCAATTTGGCTTAACCGCTTTTTTGTGATACTTCGTTTTGCCCCACTATAGCCCCACCTTTGTGTGGCCCCATTCAATATTTAAGTTCACTCAATCCTCAAACATCAGCAATCTCATTCCCCGTTTTTTACGCTCTACTTAAGTATCAATCGATGGCAGGCGTTCAGGCATAGTCATGACGAACAGAAT
>JBPCUV010000313.1:0-9187 GCA_051010975.1 Desulfocapsaceae bacterium | reverse complement strand
TTGACCCAGAGTGGCGATTACGACAACTTTTTCAGAACCATAGCACCGGATGATGCACAAGCCCAACTCGATGTGGATTTTGCGCTTGGCAAGCTTGGTTATACCAAAATTGCCGTAGTTCATGACAAGGGTGATTACGGAAAAGGTTTCGCCGAATTCGCCAAGAAATTTCTGGAGGAATCGGGCAAAGCAGAAGTTACGCTTTTTGAAGGTGTAACCCCCGGTGCAGTAGACTACTCGGCTATAGTTCAGAAGATCAAGAAATCCGGTGCTGAAGCAGTCATTTTTGGCGGCTATCATCCTGAAGCCTCCAAAATCGTTACCATGATGAAGAAAAAGAGACTTGAAGCCGACTTCATCTCTGACGATGGTGTAAAAGACATCACCTTTATCAAGGTGGCCGGTAAATTTGCTGAAGGCGCCTATGCCTCCGGACCGATGGACACCTCGACTAACCCTCTGTCCAAAGCTGCAGTAGCCGCACATAAGGCTGAATTCAATGCCGATCCTGGCGCCTTTTATGAGAACGCCTACTCCGCAGTATTGGCCATGGCCAACGCTGTCGGAAAAGCTGGCTCAACTGATCTTGCCGCACTCAAGAAAGTGCTGCAGTCAGAAAAAGTTGATACCCCTGTGGGATCTATCTCCTTTGACGAGAGAGGCGACGCTATCGGTGTCGGCTTCTCCGTCTACCAAGTTCAAGATGGTAAGTTCGTAGAACTGAAGTAACCGCCTTAACTTTTTCGTTCTCTACCTGGGACAGGCCACCCTCCGGTCTGTTCCAGGTTATTTTTTAGGTCTTACATGGATTATTTCATAGAACTGCTTTTCAGCGGCCTGTCGCGTGGAGCAATTTATGCGCTCATTGCGTTGGGCTATACGATGGTTTACGGAATCATCGGCCTGATCAATTTTGCCCACGGCGAAATCTACATGATCGGTGCCTTTACTTCCTTCATCGTTGCCACGATCTTGACAATTCTTGGCTTTCCCGGTCTCGCCATCATTATATTGGCTGGGCTTGCCGCGGTCATCTGGTCAGCTTCTTATGGTTACACCATCGAGAAGATCGCCTATAAGCCGCTCAGACACGCCCCGAGACTGTCACCGCTGATCAGTGCCATCGGCATGTCGATGTTTTTACAGAATTACGTGCTCTTGGCCCAGACCTCAGACTTTTTACCTTTTCCACAATTGATTCCTGATTTTGCCTTCATGGAGCCCATTGCCCATATCGTAGGATCGTCTGACATGGTCATCCTGGTGACTACCACTGTGGTGATGATCTGTCTGACCATCCTTATTAAATATACAAAAATAGGCAAAGCAATGAGAGCCACATCGCAGGACCGGACTATGGCGATGCTGGTGGGAATCAATGTAAACCGGATAATTTCAATTACTTTTATCATCGGTTCTTCGCTTGCTGCCATTGGCGGTATGCTGGTCGCGTCTCATATTGGACAGATCAATTTTTATATAGGTTTTATTGCCGGTATCAAGGCTTTCACCGCGGCCGTTCTGGGCGGTATCGGATCCATCCCCGGAGCAGTGCTTGGAAGTGTCGTACTGGGACTCACAGAAAGTTTCGCCACCGGTTATGTATCGAGCGATTACGAAGACGTTTTCGCTTTTTCCTTACTGGTCCTTATTCTGATATTTAAGCCCTCCGGTATTCTCGGTAAGGTCGATACACAGAAAGTGTGATGCAGATATGTTTACATTTGAACAATTAAAGCGTTCCTTTTTAATCTCCCTCTGGTTTGTATTCCTGACCTTTCCCATCATGGTCATCAGGGTCGACTCAATTGAGAAAACTGTACAATGGCGTTGGATGAATATGGTCTATGTAGCCATTGGCAGTTTCATTCTCTCTATCGTGTTTCGCTACATGATGCACCGTAAAGAGATGAAATCTGATGATAACGGAGACGGGGAAAAAAAAGACAACACCGGCCAGACATTCATTCACCGCTGGCTGGCTGACCCCAGATACCGTAACATCATATTAGGTTCACTGCTGGCGGCAGCGGTAATTTTCCCCCACGTCTTCTCAACCTACCAGACAAGTATCATGACTACTGCGCTCATGTACGTGGTTCTTGGACTGGGATTAAACATAGTGGTAGGGCTTGCTGGCCTGCTCGACCTTGGCTATGTGGCATTTTATGCAGTGGGTGCTTATACCTATGCGCTGCTCTACCATTTCTACGGAGTAGGGTTCTGGGTTGCACTGCCCATCGGCGGCCTGATGGCTGCTGTCTTTGGTATACTGCTAGGTATCCCGGTACTCAGATTGAGGGGAGATTATCTGGCCATTGTCACCCTCGGTTTTGGTGAGATTATCAGACTTGTAATGGAGAACTGGGGTGCATTTTCTCAAGGGCCCAGCGGCGTCTCAAATATACCCAGGCCCAGTTTTTTCGGTATGGATATGACACTGGAGACTGCGCTGATCTATACCTATTATCTGATGCTTCTTTTCGTGATGTTTACCATATTTTTTGTCAACCGCTTACAGGATTCCAGATTGGGCAGGGCCTGGATAGCTTTGCGGGAAGACGAAATAGCCTGTCAGGCGATGGGTATCGATAAGATGAAGACCAAATTGGTGGCTTTCTCACTCGGTGCTTTCTGGGCCGGCATTGTCGGCGTAATTTTTGCAGCCAAAACGACTTTTATCAGCCCCCGAAGCTTCACCTTTATCGAATCGGCTATTATCCTCTCCATTGTTGTACTTGGGGGTATGGGATCAATTGTCGGGGTGATCATCGGTGCCTTCGTCCTGATACTTTTGCCGGAGTATCTGCGGGCGCTTTCTGAATACCGCATGCTTGCTTTTGGCGCCATACTGGTCTGCATGATGGTTTTCCGTCCACAGGGTATTATTGCCAGTGTCCGCCGCACTTACACCTATGATAAAAACAAGAAAACCGCTGGTGAGGTCTCCTAATGGAACAGCCAATATTAAAGGTTTCAGGCCTTACCATGGATTTCGGGGGAATCCGAGCGCTCAATAACCTGGATCTCGATGTCAACGAGGGCGAGATCGTTGCCCTTATTGGCCCCAACGGTGCCGGCAAAACGACATTTTTTAACTGTGTGACGGGGATTTACCAACCTACCAAAGGTGAGGTCGACCTTTTCAACAAGCTGAAAAATACGCAGATTAGCCTGCTGGGAATGAAGCCTAACCAAGTCACCGAGCAGGGGTTAGCCAGGACCTTTCAAAACATCAGACTGTTCTCCCAGATGACCGTGCTCGAAAATGTGATGATCGGGCGCCACTGTCGTACTCATGCTTTCATCATTGGAGCTCTGCTGCGCGACAAAAAAACCATGCAGGAAGAAGAGGAAATCATCCAGAAAAGCTATGAAATCCTCGTAAAGATTGGTCTCGAAAGCTATGTGAATGAGTTCGCCAAAAACCTTCCTTATGGAGCTCAACGCCGACTTGAAATTGCCCGGGCCCTGGCCACCGAACCTGTTCTTCTGCTGCTTGACGAACCGGCAGCTGGAATGAATCCTCAGGAGACTAGCGAACTGGTCAACCTGATCCAGGAAATTGCTTCGGAGGGACAATCAATTCTGCTCATTGAACACGACATGAAACTGGTGATGAGTCTGTCCGAGAGAATATTCGTCATGGACTACGGCAAGAAAATCGCCCAGGGCACGCCGGAGGAGATTCGGAATAACCCTGCAGTAATCAAAGCTTATCTTGGTGAAGAAGTAGATGCTTAAGCTCGAAGCAGTTGAATCCGGTTACGGGAATATTCTTGCAGTAAAGGGAATCAGCCTGGAAGTTAATCAAGGCGAGATAATCACTTTGATCGGTGCAAACGGCGCCGGAAAGAGTACTACGCTGCTGACGATCTCTGGAATTGTAGGTTGCCGGTCGGGGAGAATTTTACTCAATGATGAGGAGATTCATGCGCTTGGGACCGACGATATAGTCAAACGCGGGGTTTGTCAGGTACCCGAAGGGAGACATATTTTCCCGCAGCTTACGGTTCAGGAAAATCTCGACATGGGCGCTTTCATGCGCAATGACACACCGCAGATCAAAGAAGATCTCGATTACGTCTTTTCGCTGTTTCCCATCTTGGAAGAACGTAGAAATCAGGACGGCGGCACACTGAGCGGCGGTGAACAGCAGATGCTAGCTGTGTCAAGGGCTTTGATGGCTAAGCCGCAGTTGCTTCTTCTCGACGAACCGTCCATGGGACTCGCCCCATTGATTATTAAGCAGATATTCGAAATCATTAAGAAAATTAACCGAGAGAACAATGTCACCATTTTTCTGGTTGAACAGAATGCCAATCAGGCACTTCAGATAGCCGACCGAGGCTATGTGATAGAGAACGGCAAAATCACCATTACGGGAAGTGCGGAAAGCCTGTTGACAAACCAGGATGTGCAGAAGGCCTATCTTGGTCTTTAGTCTGCATCAGCTCAAGTCGCCCTATGGAAAAAATTAAGGCAGGAGTGATCGGAGTTGGCTATCTGGGCCGTTTTCACGCCCAGAAATACCAGTCTCTCAAAGGTGTTGAACTGGTCGGTGTCGCTGATACTGATCCTGAGCGGGCCAGCAAGGTTGGTAAGGAATGTAACTGCAGCCATTTCAGCGATTACAAAGAACTTCTGGACCGGGTTGATACGGTTTCTATTGCCGTGCCGACGAGTGTGCACCACCGGATTGCTTTGGAGGCACTTGCGGCTGGGGTTGACGTACTGCTCGAGAAACCGATGACGGTCACGCTTGAAGAAGCTGATGATCTCATCGACCTTGCTGAAGAGAAGGAGTTGATCCTTCAGGTTGGTCATCTGGAACGTTTCAATCCTGCCGTACTGGCTATGAAGCCCTTTCTTACCACTCCTGTTTTCATAGAGACCAACAGAATTTCAACCTTCAAACGGCGCGGCGTCGATGTCGACGTCGTACTCGATCTGATGATCCACGATATCGATATTGTCCTCACCATTATCGATTCGCCGCTGAAGACCATCCATACCGTCGGAGCTCCTGTGGTTACTGACACCACAGATATTGCCAACGCCCGTCTCATATTCGAAAATGGGGCAACTGCCAATATAACGGTATCCAGGATCTCATTGACCAATGTACGGAAAATGCGCATCTTCCAACCTGGATCCTACATCAATGTGGATTTCGCCAATAAAAAAATCATGACCATTCAGCTCCAGGATGAACTTCTCGAGAGCGGTATGCCTAAGCATAGTAAAGATATCAAATCGTTTGACGGGGAGGATGCGCTGTTGAATGAAATCTCCCACTTCATCAATCATGTGCGCAGTCGGACCCGACCAGATGTTTCAGGCGTTGAAGGAAGGCGCGCTCTCGAAGTAGTTATGCAGGTTATGGATCAGATCAAAGAGCATCAGAGTTTGGAACTCTACAGTAAAATTCAAGCAGCCGCGGTAAAATGAACAATGAGGTGATGATTGTTGCCGGAGAAGCCTCCGGTGATCTTCACGGTTCACGACTTGTTTCATCGATGCTTGAAGAAAATCCAGCCCTGCATTTCAGTGGGATCGGTGGGCCGGAATTAAAAAAAACCGGCGTCGAGTTGCTTTACGATGCCTCAAAAATTGCAGTAGTCGGATTGTTCGAGGTTGTATCACACCTATCCCACATACTCAGGGCGCAGCGGCTGCTTCGTAAAAGTCTGAAAGAGAAGCGCCCGGGGCTGCTCATCCTTATCGATTTTCCGGATTTCAATCTTCTCTTGGCCCGGAAGGCTAAGAAACTTGGGGTTCCGGTATTTTACTATATCAGTCCTCAGGTCTGGGCCTGGCGGTCGGGTCGGGTGGGGACCATTGATCGTTTGACAGACGGTATCGGTGTAATTCTGCCTTTCGAGGAAGAATTCTACCGGCAACGCGGAGTTACCAAAGCAAAGTATGTCGGGCATCCACTGCTTGACACGGTGGCAAACAGGATGTCGCGTGAAGAATTTTGTGCTGCTCACGACATCGATCCGCTTCGCAAACTGGTCGGGATTCTTCCAGGGAGCAGACAAAGGGAAATCAACAGTTTGCTCCCTGAATTTCTTCGGGCTGCAGAAACAGTCAATGAGAAATGTCCGGAATCTCCGGTATTTCTTATCCCTCAGGCCCCAACCATTGAGGCTGAAGAGCTGTTCGATTCTGGACTGAGAGACGTCGATTCGCGACTTGACATACGAATCATTGGCGATAATCATCGGTATGAGCTTATGGCCGCCTGTGACGCAATAGTCGCCGCTTCAGGAACGGTTACGCTTGAGATTGTGCTGCTCGATTCTCCAATGGTTGTCGCCTACAAACTTTCGCCGATGACCTATCGGGTCGGCAGACTTTTAGTCCGTTTAGGACAATTCTCTCTGGTAAAATTAGGCTTTTTTTCGCTGGTAAATCTTGTGGCCGGAAAAGAAGTGGTTGTCGAACTTCTTCAGGATGATGCCAACGCTGACGCAATTGCCGCAGAGTTGACTAATCTTCTCTTCGATCAGGACCACCGCAACGCCCAACTGTCAGAATTTAAGGGCATCAGAAAAAAACTTGGTGACAGGGGTGCTTCAAAGCATGCGGCAGCTCTGGCGATATCGCTTATGAAAAACGATGACTGAACAACTTGACGAAAATTCCAGTATTGTAATTGAGATTGACGGTACTCTGGATTTACATCAGTTTTCTCCCAAAGATGTTAAGACATTGGTCCCCAATTATCTGCTTGAGTGTCTGCAAAAAGAAATCCATGAAGTCCGTATTATCCATGGCAAAGGCAAGGGAGTGCTAAGAAAAACCGTACACTCCATTTTGAGCAGATTGGATTATGTCGAAGACTTCAGGCTCGATGATAAAATGATTGGCAACTGGGGGGCAACGGTGGTCCGACTTAACTCTTCGTTTAGTCTAGACCCTAACCACGACTAGATGCTGCCGTTAGGCTATAATGAACCATCGCTCTGCTGAGACGGCAGAATGTTTTTGACGTCAAAAAGCACCGCTTTATCTTTCAGAAATTCCCGGATCCGCCCTTCAGGCATGTCGATGAAATCCCGGTGGCCCACAGCCAGCACAATACCGTCATAATGATGCTCAGCCGGAAAGGAGATCATTTCCAGACCGTATTCACGGCGAGCGTCATCGGGGTCGACCCAGGGATCATATACATCCACTTCGAGATTGTAGTCCTTGAATTCGGTGATGATGTCGGTGACCTTTGTATTTCTGAGATCCGGGCAGTTTTCTTTGAAGGATAACCCCATGACGAGAATCTTTGCTCCTGAGACTTCAATGTTTCTTTGCAGCATGAGTTTTATGACTCGATCGGCAACGTACTTGCCCATTTCGTCGTTTACCCTCCTGCCCGCCAGAATCATAGCCGGATGGTACCCGACCTCCTGGGCTTTGTGGGTAAGATAATAAGGATCAACGCCTATGCAGTGTCCCCCGACCAGGCCTGGGGTGAAAGGAAGGAAATTCCATTTGGTGGACGCGGCTTCCAGTACTTCACTGGTACTGACCTCAAGTTTATTAAAAATAAGTGCTAACTCATTAATCAGGGCGATGTTGACATCTCTTTGGGTATTTTCGATGACCTTCGCTGCCTCTGCCACCTTGATAGAACTGGCAGGGAAGGTTCCCGCAGAGATTATGGTCCGATAGAGGTTGTCTATCTTACCTGCGATTTCAGAAGTCGAACCAGAAGTGATTTTGACGATGTCCGAGAGACGGTGCTGACGATCTCCCGGATTTATCCTTTCAGGACTGTAACCGCAGAAAAAATCCTGATTGAAACGAAGTCCTGAGGATTGCTCAAGAATAGGAACGCATACTTCTTCTGTAGCACCTGGATAAACAGTCGACTCATAGATGACGATATCACCCTTTTTGAGATACGATCCGACCGTTTTGGAGGCACTCTGCAGCGGCCTTAAATCGGGTCGTTTTGCTGAGTCGATGGGTGTGGGGACGGTAACGATGAAGTAGGTGCAGTCGGCTAGCTGCTCAGCCTTGGCTGAAAATTCAAGTAAGCTTGCCAGCGCCAACTCATCCGCTTCAACTTCTCTGGTCATGTCGATCCCGCTCAGCAGTTGATCGATTCTATTGCTGTTCAGATCAAAACCGACGGTTGGAAATTTTTTTCCGAATTCAACAGCCAGAGGAAGCCCGACATACCCAAGTCCTATTATCCCAATTCTGATGGTTGGATTTTCTGCCATGTTCTGCTTTTTCCCTTTAGGCTTGAGGGCCGTAATAGGTTAGTCCTGAGGTGTCCGTTTCGAAAACACTGACCGAATAAAGCTTGTAACGATTATGAGTGAGGGAGGGCTGCAGGTGGTCAAAGATGAATTTTGCTATGTGCTCAGATGAAGGATTGAGCTTTGAAAACGCTTCCATTTCGTTAAGGTTGCGGTGGTCGAGTTCGTCGATTATCTGATTCACATGTTTCTTGAGTTCCTTGAAATCAATTCCCATGCCTAACTCATCGAGCTCGGAGGCCCGAACGGTGACGGTAACTTTCCAATTATGTCCATGGGGGAGTTCACAGGATCCTGGATAATCTCGTAGATGATGCCCGCTGGAGAAATGGGTTTTGACAAAAATATCGTACATGGTAGTTCCCTGTAGTCTTTCGTGGTAATGTGTTCAGCGATAACCGCTGCCGGATACATATTCGCGTTCTTGTTGATCAACCAATGCTTAGCCCACATTAATAATCATCTCTATAACTTACAAGAGTGCACATTGGCAACTGTTAAAGCCGTGTCACCAATAGACAGCTTTACCTGCGATGGATGAGTGCCAGGAATTAACCTTTCGCTGGTTTGAACCCAAGAAGAATAATTATCGACAGCAATCACACCTGTCAAGTTTCGTATAAAAGTGGCACAAAAAATGGTTTGATGTAAGCGTGAGTCAGCTGCTCGTAAAGAAAAATCTGTACAATAAAGATGAAGTCTAAAGCCTTTTTTGCTCATTATTTTTAGTTTAAAATAGTCTTAGTCGTGAGAGAGTTCTGAATAAAAAGTGCTGAAACAGATGATCACTTTCGAACTCTTGACCTTATAATCAATGGCCCCTGACACTTCAGAAAAATCATTTAAAATGCAAGTCAGCCAGGATAGCCTGTTCGACGGCAGGCTTGTCTGCAAACAGCACCGCAGCGGTTATCGAT
>JBPCUV010000312.1:0-4028 GCA_051010975.1 Desulfocapsaceae bacterium | reverse complement strand
GAGATGGTTTCGGCAGAGTCATATTATCAGTGGCTGTCGACCTGCAGGAAGCGGGTGGAAGATGCCCGGACAGAGGCGCTGCCGAGAGGGTTCGTTCATGGTGATCTGTTTTTCGATAATATGGTGTTCGCCGATGGTACGCTGGCGGCCCTGCTGGATTTTGAAGAGGCTTGCCATTACTACCGGATTTTTGATATTGGCATGACTGCTGTCGGCTGCTGCGCCCCTGGGGGGGCTCTTTCTCTTGAGATGACAGCAGCTTTGCTTGACGGTTACCAGAGCATCAGGAAGCTTGAACCTGATGAGCGCCGGCTGCTGCAACTGCATGTCGAATACTCGGCTGCGGCTACCTCCTTCTGGCGCTATCGGCAATACAACATCAGAAATCCGGATCCGGGGATGAAGGATCATTACCGAGCCATGATGGAGATCGCTATCCAGGTCAGTGCACTTGATGCCGATCTATTTGTTGATAGGGTTTTTCGGTAAATGACGATGATCGAATCTGAATTGCGGTGAGATAAGCAGCCGTATCGAAAATAAAACTGATGATCTTCTTGACAATAGCAGGTCTACTTGTTTCTATTCCCTGTCACTACAGGGTTTTCCCGCCGTCTGTACGACGGATGCCGGGGATATGATCGTTAACCACCTTACGAAAAGGAGAATCTCATGAGAAAATCTTTAATGTTGTCCGCCGTTAGCGGCGCGATTGCCGGAATGTTTCTGTTTGGCCAGGTGATGGCCGCCGATCTCAAGATCGGTATCATGGTACCAACCACCGGCTCCGAGGCAACTTCCGGCAAGGATATGGAAAATGCCATCAAGCTGGCTGCCATGGAAATCAATGACGGCGGCGGTGTACTGGGCATGAAGATCGACACGATGACCGGCGATGATGCCTGTGATCCGCAGCAGGGTACAGCTGCTGCCACAAAACTGGTCTCCGCCGAGGTCGCGGCTGTGGTCGGTGGCTACTGTTCGGGTGCTACCCTGCCGACACTGAAGATTTATGGCGATGCCAATGTACCGTTCGTCATTGCCGCCGCCAATTCCACCAAACTGATCGATGCCAATATGGGCAATGCTTACCAGATCAACTCCACCGGTTTTGATCAGGTAGCCACTGCTGTTGCGTTGTTTGAAAAGCAAGGGGCCAAAAAGATCGCCGTTATTCATCAGGGCGACGGTTATTCAGAGGATCTGGCCAAACTGACCAGAGAGAAATGGACCGCCATGGGCAACGAAGTTGTGGCCTATGAAGTGGTAAACAAGGGTGAGCAGGATCAGTCTGCACTGGTTACCAGAATTAAGTCCAAGGCTCCCGATGCGGTATTCTGGACCGCCTACTATGCCGACGGTGCCCTGCTGATCAAACAGCTCCGTCAGGCCGGCTATCGTGGCCTTATTGCTGTTGGCGACGGTTCCAATTCTCCGAAACTGCTGGAGATTGCCGGTAAAGCTGCAGAAGGCGTTTACTGCTTTTCCAACCCGACCGTCGACTATCTGCCGGCTGCCAAGGATTTCCATGCCAACTACAAGAAAACCTATAACCAGGAGCCCGATGCTTATGCAGCATTGGCATACGACGGCATGAAGCTGATGGCCGACGCCATCACTCGGGCCGGATCCACCGAAAAAGACGCGATCATCAAAGCGCTTGGCGAGACCACCTCATTCACCGGAATCGCCGGACCAGTCTCCTTTACCGACAAGAATACCCTGGCGCGCAGCAACTTTGTTACGCTTATCGCCAAGGACGGTAAATGGATGCTGAGTGAGTAAAGCTAATCAATAGTTATAACGATAGATAACATCCAAGAGGAAGAATGCGTCCCTGCATTCTTCCTCTGAGTTTTATGTTCCTGCGGTTTGGTGATCATAATTCGGCACCCGCAGGATTTCTTTCTTCTCCTGATTTGTCATGTCAATCCAGGATATCTTACTGCAGCAGCTTGCCAACGGCCTCATACTAGGTTCGTTCTATGCCTTGGTCGCACTTGGCTATACCATGGTGTATGGCATCATCAAGCTGTTGAATTTCGCCCACGGCGATCTCTATATGATCGGTGCCTTTATCGGTTTTCTCATACTCTCTGTGCTCAGTCCTCTGATTGGCGACAGCTGGATAGGGATCCTCTGTTCCATGGTGCTCAGCATGATAGCAGTGGGGCTATTGGGCGTACTGATCCAGAGGATTGCTTATCAGCCCATGCTTTCAGCTCCCAGGCTGTCGATTCTGATTACCGCCCTGGCGGTGTCGATGATCCTTTCCAATGCGGTGATGGCCTTCACCGACGGAGAGTATCTCGCTTTCAGTACCGATCTCAGCTATGAGGGCTTGGAACTCGGTAACGTCTTTATCACCTATACCCAGATGGTGCTGGTTTGTGCGGCAGCGGTGCTGATGACCAGCCTCTATCTCTTCGTGCATCGAACCATGTACGGCAAGGCGATGCGGGCCATCGCCATCGATCAGGACGCCTGCAGGCTCATGGGTATACATGTCAACCGGATCATTGCCCTTACCTTTTTCATAGGCACTTCACTGGCGGCTGGCGCTGGAATTATGGCCGGCACCTACTATGGTTCCATCCATTTTTTTATGGGTTTTGTAATCGGCCTGAAAGCCTTTACGGCTGCGGTAATAGGGGGGATAGGGTCAATCCCCGGAGCTATGCTGGGCGGCCTACTGCTTGGACTGCTCGAATCATTTGGCACCCAGATTCCATTTATCGGTACTGAATGGAAGGATGTCTTCTCGTTTGGAATTCTGATCCTGCTTCTGGTATTCAAGCCCACCGGAATCCTCGGCAGAACAGAGATTGAGAGGATGTAGACATGGCCCGGATCGATTCTGCTACACCCAAACCGGGAGATGTCGCTGGAACCGGGGGGCCTCTCAGGTGGCTAGAATCCCAGAAGAACAGACTGATCGTACTCACGGTTCTGGCTTGTCTGGCAATGTTTCTACCGCTTATTTCCAGCAACTATGTACTCGAGGTAATGACCAACGCCTGGTTTTACGTGATGCTTTGCCTCGGGCTCAATATTGTCGTTGGTTATGCCGGTCTGCTCGATCTCGGTTATGCCGCTTTTTTTGCGGTTGGTGCCTACACCACGGGAATACTGACCTCGCATTTTGGGGTCAATTTCTGGTTGACCATCCCGGCCGCCGTATTGTTCTCGATCTGTGCCGGGGTGATTATCGGCGGACCGACCCTACGGCTGCGAAGCGACTACCTGGCAATCGTGACCCTGGGTTTTGGCGAGATCGTCAGAATCATAGCCAGAAATCTGGAGATCACCGGTGGTGCCAGTGGCTTGATCGGTATCGAGAAACCCTCCATCTTCGGGTTTGAATTAAACCAGATTTTCCATTTCTACTATGTGTTTCTAATTCTGGCCTGCCTCGCCTGTTTTGTCAGCTACCGGCTGCAGCACTCACGGCTCGGACGGGCCTGGCAGTACGTCCGTGAGGATGAGGATGCGGCTGAGGCGATGGGCATAGACAGGGTTGCGGTAAAGCTCTACGCCTATGTGATCGGGGCTATTTTCGGTGGAGTTGCCGGCTGCTTCTTTGCCGCCAAAATGACCGCTATTTCTCCGGAGACCTTTATGTTTCAGCAATCGGTGCTGATCCTGCTCGGAGTGGTGCTGGGCGGCATGGGTAAGATACCAGGAGTAATAATCGGTGCCTTTGCCCTGGTCCTCTTTCCTGAAGTATTCCGCGATCTCGGCTCCGCACGGATTCTGGTATTCGCCATCGTCATGCTGGTCATCATGCTCTATCGGCCTGAAGGCATCTGGCCCGAAAAAAAATCTTAGATGGTGAGATAAAAATAGTTAAAGAATAGATCTTATGGCACTACTGGATGTTGAAAATTTGGGTTTGAGCTTTGCCGGCCTGCACGTCATCAAAGAACTGAGTTTTTCTGTTGACGAGGGTTCCATTGCCAGCCTCATCGGACCAAACGGTGCGGGAAAAACCTCGGTTTTCAATTGCCTCACCGGTTTCTACAAACCCA
>JBPCUV010000311.1:0-13463 GCA_051010975.1 Desulfocapsaceae bacterium | reverse complement strand
TTCGGTATCTGGCTCTCTCCTGACAAACCTCTGAGTTCAGCACTGCAGAAAAAGTTGGTTGGGTCATCGGCTGGCGTGAGCCGGGAAGGGGAATCTCGATGAAAGATTTTCTGGAAGTCTTCAACTCGCTGTCTAGTGATAATCTTCACCGCTTGTCAGAAATATACACCGACGACATCCATTTTGTAGATCCTGCCCATGAAATACAAGGGCTTGACAACCTGCGCAGCTATTTCGAAAAACTCTACGCCAATGTTTCTTCAGTGGATTTTGACTTTCACGAAGCGCTGCGCGTTGGTCAAAGCGGCTACGTCCAGTGGATCATGAATTTTTCCCATCCGCGTCTGAGCGGTGGCCACGCCATCGAGGTACCGGGATCGTCATTTCTGCAATTTTCAGACGATGATAAAGTCTTGCACCACCGCGACTATTTTGATCTGGGCTCGATGCTCTACCAGCATCTCCCGGTGATCGGCGGTGTCGTCAGAGCCATCAACAGGAGGCTGGGAACATGAGAATCATCATTACCGGGGCGACCTCAGGGATCGGCCGACAGCTTGCACTAGATTACCATCATGACAAGCACGAGGTGTGGGCCCTGGGACGCAATCAGCAGGCGCTGGATGAACTCAGCGAAGAAGGCATACAGGTGGTCAGGCTCGACCTTGCAGACCGCGCAGCGACCCTTGACTGGTTTTCAGCGATGACTCCCATCGACCTGGCTATCCTCAACGCCGGCTCATGTGAATATGTCAATCTGCCGGACTTCGACAGTGAACTGGTAAGCCGCGTGATGCGTGCCAATGTGGAGTCGATGGCGGTTTCCATCGAAGGTGTATTGCCGCTGCTGCGCCAGGGAATACGCCCCCATCTGGTGGCGGTCGGTTCTTCGGCCGCCTATCTTCCTCTCTCCAGGGCCGAGGCGTATGGATCTTCCAAGGCAGCCGTTGAGTACATGATCCGGACACTGCGTCTCGACCTTTTTAAAGAAGACATCGATGTAAGCCTGGTGTGCCCTGGATTTGTGAAGACGCCGTTGACCGACAGGAACGACTTTTCCATGCCCTTTCGGCTCAGCGTCGAAGATGCCTCCAATCGAATTCGCCGCGGCATAGAAAAGCGTCGGCTTGAAATTCATTTCCCAAAACGATTCACCTTTATCCTTAAAGCCCTTTCCTTGATCCCCGAAGCGCTATGGATCAGAATCTCGCAGCGAATGGTTAATAATGAAAGATAAGAATATTGCCATCATCGGTACCGGTATTGCCGGTTTAACCTGCGGTTATTATCTCAACAAAAAGGGGGCCGAGGTAACCCTGTTTGAGGCAGCCGATTACATCGGCGGTCACACCCACACGGTGCAGACCGAGTTCGAGAGCGAACAGGCTGCCATCGACACCGGCTTTATCGTTTTCAACGACCGTACTTACCCGAAATTCATCGCTCTCATGGAAGAGATCGGCGTTGGCTATCAGCCCACCGAAATGAGTTTTTCGGTACGCAACGACAACCTCGACCTAGAGTACAACGGTAACAATATAACCTCCCTGTTTGCCCAGAGATCGAATCTTTTCCGGCCTCGTTTTTACCGGATGCTCCGCGATATCAACAGGTTCAACAAAGAGGTGAGGGTTATTGGTGATGCTGAGGGTGATGCAACTATTGGTGAATATCTGCAGCGCGCTAATTACTCTTCTTTGTTTAAAGATAATTACCTGCTGCCGATGATAGCCGCCATCTGGTCCATGGGTACGGAAGATTGCCTGGATTTCCCTCTGCGCTTTTTCGTCCGTTTTTTTGACAATCATGGTCTCCTGGATCTTACCAACCGACCCCAGTGGTTTTCGATCAAGGGCGGATCCAGCTCTTATATTGAGCCACTGACCGCCGGTTTCCGTGACCGCATCAAATTAAACAGTCCTGTCACAGGTGTGAAGCGAACCACGGATGGTGTTCTCGTGCAGAGCAAAGAAGAATTCACTCGATTTGACGAAGTTGTCTTTGCCTGTCATGGGGACGAGGCGCTGGCCATCCTGCAGCAGCCCAGCGACGAAGAGCGCAGGATTCTCTCCCAGTTTAAGTTCTCGGACAACCGTGTGGTATTGCACACCGACATCTCCCATCTGCCCCGCCGGAAAGGGGCCTGGGCCAGCTGGAATTACCGGATCACCGACCGTGGAGCAGCGCAGAGCACCCTGACCTACAACATGAATATTCTGCAGCGCCTGCAAAAGAAACACACCTATCTGGTGACACTCAACCAGGATGTGGATCAGCGCCATATCATCTCCGAATTTCGCTACCGTCATCCGCTTTATACCACCTCCATGATTGACGCCCAGTTGCAGTGGCAAAACATTTCAGGCATCGACCGGGTACATTATTGCGGGGCATATTGGCATAACGGATTTCATGAAGACGGTGTGCGCAGTGGACTGAGAGTCTGCAGTATGCTGGAGGGCGACTGATGGATTCAGCACTCTATACCGGCCATATCGTTCACGAACGTTTTCTGCCCAAATCGCACCGCTTTAAATACCCCTTTTTCATGTGGTACCTCGACCTCGACGAGATTGACAGCCAGCCAGGGCTGGGACGCTGGTTTTCAACAGACAACTGGGCCTTAAGCCGCTTCAGGAGATCGGATTATCTGGGCAACCCTCAACGTTCGCTGTCCGCCTGTGTTAAAGAAGAGATGGGTCGTGTGACAGGAACAGAGGTGAGCGGAAAAGTGTTTGGTCTGCTCAATCTGCGCACGCTGGGTCTGTATTTCAGCCCGGTTAACTTTTATTTCGGCTTTACCGGGGCTGGAGCACCCTCACACCTGCTGGCCGAGGTCTCCAATACTCCCTGGAACGAGCGGCATCATTACGCCTATTTACTGAATGGAAGTCAGACGGAATTGGTTGATGACAAAAACTTCAAGGTTTCCCCCTTCAACCCGAGCCACGGCCAGACCTACCGCTGGCTGATAGAGCCGCCCGGAGACTCCGTCGGTATAAATCTCGGCGTTCATGATCAGCGGGGCCACATCTTCCAGGCCGGCCTTCATCTGCATCGCCAGCCATTTACCCAAAAATCAGCCCGTCGCCTTCTGTTGCGTAAACCTATCATGACGGCCTTTATTATTGCAGGCGTCTATTGGCAGGCATTGAAACTATTTATCAAAGGCATTCCCTTCCAGCCTTATGTCAAGGAGGAAATATGAACACCTTAACTACAACCGCCGAGAAGTCGGAGGAACGCAGCGGTTCAATAACAGATCGCTGGGCGAAAGCGCTGTTTCTGAGATTCATGGACCATCTCGACCATGGTCACCTGACCATCTGTGATGGCGATGAAGTCTCGCATTTCGGTAACGACGAAGATTTATCAGCTCACATCACGGTCCTTGATCAAAGGTTTTATTCAAAAGTGATCCTGGGCGGCTCCATTGGTGCCGGTGAGGCCTTTATCGACCGGTTGTGGGACACCAGCGACCTGGTTGCTGTGGTCCGGGTCATAGCACGCAACATGGCTCTGCTCGACAGGTTGGAAAAACGTTTCGGCTGGGTCTTTCAACCGTATCGACTGCTGCTTCATCGCCGCAATCGAAACAATAAGTCAGGTTCCAGGCGCAACATCATCTCCCACTACGATCTGGGCAATGACCTGTATGGTGCCTTTCTCGACAGCAAGATGATGTACTCATCAGCGATCTACCCGGACACGGCCAGCGATCTTGAACAAGCCGCCGTCCACAAGCTTGAGATAATCTGCCGAAAACTTGATCTCAAATCAGACGACAGCGTCATTGAAATCGGCTCGGGCTGGGGTGGCTTTGCTATTTACGCCGCAGCCAATTACGGCTGCAGGGTAACCACTACCACCATCTCCGAGGCCCAGTATCAGGAGGCGAAACGAAGGATAGACAAGGCCGGGCTCGATGACAAAATCACCTTGCTTAAGCAGGACTACCGGGACCTGGACGGTAAATTCGACAAATTGGTCAGCATAGAGATGATCGAGGCGGTCGGCCATGAGTATCTGCCGGAATATTTTGCCAAGTGCAGCAGTCTTCTGAAGAATAACGGAAGAATGTTAATCCAGGCAATTACTATCAGCGACCAGAAGTATGACCAATACACCAAAGAAGTTGATTTCATTCAGCGCCATGTGTTTCCGGGAGGTTGTCTGGTGGCCAACAAGGTGATGCTTGATCTGATTAGTCGCAAAACAGATATGGTGGTGAGGGGGCTTGAAGATTTCGGCATCGACTATGCAAGAACTATAAGCGACTGGCGAATCGCTTTCAACCAGGCCTTCGAGAGTCTTGAGCTTAAAGGATACGACGACCGTTTCAGGCGGCTCTGGAATTTCTATCTAGCCTATTGCGAGGGTGGATTCCGGGAGCGTTCGATAAGCGTCGTTCACCTTGTGGCAACCAAGCCGGACTTCAGGTCGGAGATCAACTAAATGTCTTTAGCCATAAATATACTTATCTATCAGATCGTCTGGTTCCTTTGCGTGTTCAAAGGCGATACCGGTGCCTTTCTTTCACTTGTTCTGCTCGTCGGCCATCTGCTCTGGTCACCACTCCGCAAAGCCGACCTGCAGATGATGTTCATCCTTCTTTTTGGGGGATTGGTCATTGACGGCACGATCAGCTATGCCGGTTTGGTCTCCTATCGTGTGGACGGAGTACCAATCCCTTTCTGGCTGGCAGTGATCTGGCTGGCACTGGCAATTCTGCCTAATCACAGTCTCCGCTGGCTTAAAGGGAGGCCACTGCTCAGCGCACTGTTTGCCGCCGTGGGTGGACCACTTGCCTATTGGGCCGGAGTGAAGGCCGGATCTGCCTCCTTCAATGCCACCTTGTTCAATTCATTGGCGCTGCTGGCGGTCGTCTGGGCACTGTTCTGGCCTCTTGCCATGGAAATTGCCAACCGGCTTGCACCACGAGATGCCAGTGACAGCAGGCATCACCGGGCGGTTAAAAAAACTGGTACTTTTTCGACCCTGGAGGGTAAGCTCTAACGTAAAGCTCAGGCGGGTAGAAAAACCAGAGAGTTGTAAATCAATTGCAGGGTCTGGATTCATCAAGGCAGTCGTTGTGATATCCAATAATCAGCAGGAAAGGGACGCAAAAATGTCTGACCAGGAATCAAAACCCATTGTCCTCATTACCGGGGCAACCGGATATATCGGCAGGAGACTCACCCATCACTTACTTGCCGGTAATCGTTACGCACTGCGTCTGTTCGTGCGCAACCAACGCAAGGTCCAGGCAGCTACCGCAGAATCGGTTGAGGTCGTCGAAGGGACAACCTTCGAGCCCGACGCTCTGGCTCAGGCGCTCAAGGATGTCGACACCGCCTTCTATCTTATCCATTCGATGGGCTCCGATGAAGACTACCGAAAATTGGATCTGAAGAGCGCAGAAAATTTTCGCCGGGCCGCTATCGCCGCCGGTGTCAGGAGGATAGTCTACCTGGGCGGACTGGGCAACCGGTCCAGTGCCAGTAAGCACCTGCTCAGCAGAATCGAGACAGGAGAAACCCTTTCGGCAGAACCGGATAAAATCGCTACTCTGTGGTTCCGGGCGGGGGTGATCGTCGGTTCCGGCAGTGCAAGTTTTGAGATAGTTCGAAATCTCTGCCATAAGCTCCCCTTCATGCTCACTCCAAAATGGGTGCGTACCAGGACTGAGGCAATCGGCGTAGAGGATGTAATTAGCTACCTGGAACAATCAATCGAACTTCAGACCGAGGGGAATCTTGTCGTCGATATTGGCTCCGGTAAAATCACCTTTCAGGAAATGATCACCCAGGCGGCTGAAGTGATGGGGCTGCGCCGCTATCTTATACCGGTGCCTGTCCTCTCTCCGAGAATCTCATCATACTGGCTCATACTTTTCACCTCCATACCCTACCGGGTGGCCGCCTCGCTCGTGGAAGGGCTGAAAAGTGAAACCATAAAAGAAAACGACCATGCCAAAATGTTTTTCCCGGCTATCGAACCACTTTCCTACACCGACAGCGTGGCCCGGGCAATGCATGAACTTGAAGAAAACCAGATACTGAGCCGCTGGTGTGACAGCAGCAGTGACAAGGCCTGCGATATAAAAGACTTCGAGGACCCCGCCGGGGCCGTACTGAGGGACACCAGAATTGTTGCTTACGAGAACCAGGAAAGCCAGGATGCGGTTTTTAAATCGGTATGCGCCCTTGGAGGCCGCAACGGCTGGTTCAGATATAACTTTCTCTGGCGGCTCCGGGGTGCTCTGGATAAATTATCCGGCGGCTACGGCCTTTCCCGAGGCCGCCGGAACACCTCAGAACTCAGGGTTGGCGATGCCCTCGATTTCTGGAAAGTCGTCGATATCAAGCCGGGAAAGCGGTTGCTTCTCTATGCCCAGATGAAGGTACCTGGTCAAGCCTGGCTTGAGTTCGATGTACAGCCAGAGCAACTGGTGCAAACCGCCCATTTCATACCCCATGGTGTACTCGGCAGGCTCTATTGGTACAGCGTCCTACCGCTGCATTACCTGGTCTTCTCAAATCTTGCCCGCACCGTAGTAAAGGAATCGAGCAATTATCAGAAGTGATCAATCATCTCTTTTTTGTAGCAAATACTACTAAATATCTATTTTTTTACTATCGTTGCGTGGTGATGCTTTGGTCTTAAAGTCTAGGTACAAGATGCTCAGGCATCCAAGACAAAAAAGAACCAAAGGAGATAGATCATGAAAAGCGGTTATGAACAGCTGGTATGGGTCAATGACAATAAGGGAAAAGAGTATGTCTGCAATCTGGAAAATCCATCAATCCACAAGTCATTCGAGCAGCTCAGCGATGAAGAAAAAAAGCGCTGTTCAGATGTAAATCAGATCGTTGGCACAGAAAGGTGGTAGTTGCAAAGGCTGGGATCTGGTCATCACAATTGGTCAGGTGCCTGCCAAACCAGGGGACCTACAATGAAAATATCCGAATATCTTGAAAATAACAGAGGAGTTGGTATCCTTTCCACAGCCAGCAACAACGGAGAAGTCAACGCCGCAGTCTATGCCAGGCCACACTTGGTTGCAGCGGATAAGATTGCCTTCATCATGAGAGAACGTCTCAGTAGGGCCAACATCAAGCAGAACGCACATGCCCACTATCTCTTTCTGGAAGAAGGTGGGAAATCAAAGGGTATAAGGCTGCATCTCGACCTGCTAGAAGAAAGCCAAGACCCGGAGGCAATCAAAAAACTTTCACGAAGAATGCGACAGCCAGACGATGAGGAACCTCGTTACCTCGTCACCTTCAGGGTGCGAAAAGCTCTATCGCTGCTCGGTGGCCGAGAATTATCAATCAACTGATGACTTGATGCTCTTCCAACATTAGGGATGAAATTGAATATAAACCAGCTTCTCAAACCCGTGTTTCTGCTCTTACCGCTGCTTAACATCGGCTGCGTGGGCACCCCCGCAGGAGTAACGCCTGTTCAGGGATTCGATGTCGACCGCTACCTTGGCCGCTGGTATGAAATTGCCAGACTTGATCACTCATTCGAGCGCGGACTCGAGAAGGTGAGTGCAGAGTATAAGCTTGAACCTGACGGTTCCATCAGCGTGAGCAACCGCGGTTACTTACCCAAACAGGAAAAATGGAAAGAGGCCACGGGCAGGGCGCTTTTTGTTGATAATCCCTCTGAGGCTCATCTGAAGGTCTCTTTTTTCGGACCATTTTACAGCTCCTACGTGGTTTTCGATCTTGACGAGACAAATTATCAGTATGCCTTCGTTTCCGGTGCCAACACCAAGTACCTCTGGCTTCTGGCTCGAACTCCGACCGTCGACGAGGGGTTGAAAAAAAAGTTTAAAACCAAGGCCGCAGAGCTCGGTTTTGCTGTAGACACACTCATATGGGTCGAACACCAGCCCTGATCTGTTTCTATCTATTGCTACTGTTTACATTACTGTTTAAACCAATTCATCACTCACTCATCATCACAATGGACAATCCATGAAAAGAACCTCACCCATTCTCGCCGTCGTCACTGCTCTCTTGCTTGGTACATTGCCAATTACAGCTGCAGCCGAAGAAAAGCCCAAATCACCACCAGGCGGACCGCCAAGCCAAGCCGGTTGGTCGACCATTTCGCGAGGTGGTGCAGTCTACCAGTTCGATACCGATCTGGAAGAGGGGGCAAGTTTTAACACCACAAGGGCCAACGTGGAGGCAGGAACGGGATATCGGTGGAACCGGCAGAACAGCGTATCACTTGCTTTGAGCTATACTTACAACGGCTACTCTTTTTCAGATGGAGCCGAACCGGGTGCATTTTCTGACAAGCCCTGGGATGATATCCACTCCATTTCTCTTGGTGCACCCATCCGATATGGCATAAACAACCAATGGTCCACATTTGTCATCCCCTCTGTGAGGTCTACCGGAGAGAGCGGATCGAGCTTCAGCGACTCGGTGACAGGAGGTATCCTCGGCGGTTTTGCTTATCGCTTTGGTGACACTTTGACCATAGGCCCGGGTATCGGCGTCATCTCACAACTTGAAGATAGTGCGACTGTCATCCCCATACTTATCATCAACTGGAAAATCACCGACAAGCTCAGCCTTGAAACAGGACGCGGCCAGGCGGCAACTCTTGGACCAGGCCTGACGCTCAACTACCGAGCCAACGACCGCTGGAGCGCAGCAATCGGAGGCCGCTATGAGAAGTTGCGGTTTCGCCTCGACAGCAATGACAGCAATCCTGACGGCATTGGAGAAGATCAATCGTTCCCATTATTTGGTAGCGTAACCCATCGATTCAACCCAAAAAGCTCAGTCAGTCTGGTCGGCGGTGTGGAACTTGGCGGCGAACTGCGGCAGGAGGATGAAAAGGGGAATCGGATCGCCAGCGAAACCTACGATCCTGCTCCTTTTCTCGGCCTTACATTCAACGTACGATTCTAGGTCGACACGATCCAAGATACTGACAGCAGGTTCCGGCTTTGTTTTGAGACCTTTTCCAGCCCACGCAAATCGTACAATTTAATGATTCATGAAAGCTAACAGCCATGGCTGATAAAGAAGTAATCCTTGTCAGCGCCTGCCTGGCCGGACTCTTGACCAGATATGACGGCCAGATAACTGATTGCCCCGATTGCAGAGAAGGGCTCGAAAAGCTTACCTGGATACCTGTCTGTCCGGAACAGCTCGGAGGGTTGCCGACCCCGCGATGTCCGGCTGACATCGTCGGCGGCGATGGCGATGACGTGCTGGAAGGCCGGGCCCGGGTGATCTGTGATGACGGCAGTGAGGTGACAAAAGCCTTCGTCCGCGGAGCTGAAATGGTGTTGGATATCGCCAGAAGACAAAAGGTTGAGCGGGTTTTTCTCAAAGCCAGCAGTCCCTCCTGCGGGGTCAAAAAAACAGGCGTCACTGCAGCACTTTTGAGAAGAAACGGTTTTGATCTCAGAGAATTCGGCTAGCTACCTATCCACCTTTATCAGGGAATACGCATAATCAGCAGGATTACGATTCCCGCCTCATAGAGCACGTAGAGCGGCCCACCCATCAAAAGCATATTGACGACATCAGGCGTTGGCGTCAGCAGAGCGGCAACTATGGCGATCAGCAGCATCGCGTACTTGCGGTGCCTGGAGAAAAAACTGCGGGTCACGACACCTATTTTGGCGGCGAACACCATAAGGATCGGCAGTTGGAAGATAATACCAAAGGCGAGAATGAAGACGGTGACGAAATTTACAAACCGCCCCACCGATATGACCGGCTTGAGTTCCTCTGAGCCAAAACCAAGCAGAAAATTGATCCCGAACGGCAGGGTCACAAAATAGCAGAAGATCGTCCCGAAATAGAACAGCAGACAGGTAAAGAAACTGAACAACAGCAACTGCATGCGGCTGACCTGAAAGGGTTTGCCAATCGCCCTGAGTACGACAGTCACTATCCAGGGCATCAGCCCATAAAGGGCCCCAAACAGAGCCAGTTTGACGTGGGCCAGGAAGGGACCGGCCACCGAGAAAAAGTAAAGCTTCTCGGCCAGGTGGGACTGCACCAACTCCAGAAGTTTCGGGGTCAGGAAAAAAACCACTCCGGTGACCACCACGAGGGCGATGAACAGGGCCCGAAGGGACCGTCTCATTTCATTGAGGAAAACAACCAGGCCCGGTCTGGATTCGATCATCACTTACCAAATCAGAAATTCTTACTGCATTGTTGCGCCATAAGCACACTTCCACAAACGTCAGGTTCCGAGAAAATATCAGATGCACCGACGAAAAGCAATTTGATAGATCTTGCGTTCGCCCGATAGCCATGATAAACAGTGAAATTCAGGCTACATACCTTTCAAATTTCAAATATCGCAGGGGATCATGCTGGAATTACGATTTATACGGGAAAATATCGATCTGGTTAAAGCCAAAACCGCCAAACGGGGAATGAACACGGATATCCTCGACCGCTTTATGGAAGTGGATAAGCGCCGGCTGGCAATTCTGGGCGAAGTTGAGTTGCTGAAAAACAGGCGCAATAACGTGTCCAAAGAGATTGCTGTGTTCAAGAAAGGCAAAGATGAAGCGGGCGCCGCGCCGCTCATCGACGAGATGAAACAGGTCGGTATCCGGATCAAGGAACTTGACGATGAGTTGGGCGGTGTCCACCGTGAACTCGACGAAATCGTCATGGCAGTGCCCAACCTCTGCGATGATGCCGTTCCTGAAGGCGCCGACGACGAGGATAACATCGAAATCAAACGCTGGGGAACAAAGCCTGAGTTTTCATTTACTCCCAAATCTCATTGGGAAATCGGCGTCGATGAGGGCTTTCTCGATTTCGAGCGGGCGGCGAAGCTCTCCGGGGCCAGATTCGCCCTTTTATCCGGGTTCGGAGCCAGGCTCGAGCGGGCTCTGATAAATTTCATGCTCGATGTGCAGACTACCCGCCACGGCTACCGGGAAGTTCTTCCTCCATTTTTAGTCAACACCCCGACTATGACCGCCACCGGCCAGCTCCCCAAATTTGAGGAAGATCTATTCAAGATCAAGGACTGGGATCTCTATCTGATACCCACGGCCGAGGTACCGGTCACAAACATCCACCGGGAAGAAACCATCGATGAACAGGATCTGCCGATAAAATACACTGCCTTTACGCCCTGCTTCCGTTCCGAAGCCGGATCCTACGGCAGAGACACCCGCGGTCTGATCCGCCAGCATCAATTTAACAAGGTTGAGCTGGTAAAATTCACCACTCCGGAGACCTCCTCTGAGGAACTGGAATCACTGCTGGCAGACGCCGAAGAGATATTGCAGATGCTGGGTCTTCACTACCGGGTAGTGACACTCTGCTCAGGCGATCTGGGTTTTTCGGCGACCAAGACTTACGACATAGAGGTGTGGCTGCCAGGCCAGCAAGCCTATAGGGAGATTTCCTCCTGCTCCAACTTTCTCGATTTCCAGGCCCGGCGCGGAGCAATCAGATACCGCCCCGATGGGGGAAAAAAGAGCAGGCTCGTCCATACCCTGAACGGCTCCGGGCTGGCCGTCGGCCGAACGCTTTTGGCCATTGTTGAGAACTATCAGCGGGAAGACGGTTCGATAGCTGTACCGGAAATACTTGAACCTTACCTTGAAAGCCGTGTCTGATGAATATGCCCGCTATCCGTCCATAATGAGGAGGATTGCATGAGAAGAACAGCTCGATCGATAGCGAAGTTGTTATTCCCGCTGCTGCTGACAGTTAATTTTCTGATTTTCTCCACAGGGTTCTGTCTGTCAGCCGAAACATCAGATGCTGCATCAGCTGATGTCAATGCCCAGGAGATGATGGCCGGGCTTACCGACGAACAGGCACGTCAGCTTCTCATCGAAGAGCTCAAAAAAGACATCGACGAAGAAGGAGTTGGCACCCAGAAAATGAAGGGGCCGGCCTTTATCCTTTCCAGGCTCCTCCGGGTCATGAACAGCCAGCATGACGATAGTGAAGACGAAGTGAGGGCACTGTTCAGCTCGTTGCCGACTATGGGATCGGATCTCTATAGGGTCTTTGTCAAACTCTGACCTTTCGGCACATCGCGGGGCGCGATGGTCAATAGTTTCTGGATCATCTTCTTCATCGGCTCTGGCTATCTCGTAGAGCTGCTGTTTAGCAAAATTTTCCTAGCAAAATATTTCGTCAAAATTCCAACACTGGACATAACTGATCATGGCAAATGGGATAAATTTACCGGTTCCGTCGCCCTGGTGCTGCCTGATTTCATCGGTTTAATATTCTTCTTCTTTGGCGCCTATTTCACCTTCACCCTGGTCTTCTGGGTTGAATCACCCTGGGTTGACCTGGTATTCATGGCGGTGCTCATTGTCGTCACCTGGCTACGCTTAATTCAGATCACCTCAAAGCTCATATTCTCTCCAACCAACGGACAGCTACGGGTGGTTCCCATGCAGGATCGGACAGCTTTGCTAAGTCACCGACTGCTGGTCTGGACTTTCAGCTATATCATTGCCGGCCTGATGTTCGCTGTCGTTGCCCAGCGCCTCGGAGCCGAGTTGGAAACCGTCCGCCTGCTGATGCTGATCATAGCCACCCTACTCATTGTCTTGACCGGAGCCGGTGTCCTGAAGTATCGAAAGCAGCTCCAGGAAAATATCATCGCTACCGGAGCCCTGGACGAGCAGACTCCTTCGTGGGGAAGAACACAATTTGCCAAAATCTGGCATATCCTGGCCCTTCTCTATCTGGCAATTCTCTGGCTTCTACTGCTCAACGATCTGGCCGATCCGGCACTCAAAGAAAGTGGTGCGTTTATCTTGAGCTTTTTTGTAGTTCCCATCTGGATGGTGGCCGACCAGCTCGTGCAGTGGGTGGTCAAATACGCCATGAGCACTCTGCTGATCCACCAGGAGGAATACGAAGACCAGGAGGAACCAACCGAGGAGGAGCTGGAGCGACGGCAGAAGGGCAAAGCGCTTTACATAAAGATCCGTGGTGTGGCACGTATAATTTTGATTGGTGCCTTTATCGTCTGGGTGGCCAGTCTCTGGCATATCAGGATTCCACTCTTCTCGGAGCTGGCGTCCTTCATGCTCGACTCGATCATCATCCTGACCGTCGCCCTGGTATTCTGGCAATTCATCAATTCCTGGATTGAGAGAAAGATTCAAGAATCCATCCCCGAAGGGGAAGAAGACGATGACGAAAACGAAGACGAATGGGGTGGTGCGGCAAAACGGGGTAGAGCCTATACGCTGTTGCCGATGCTCAGAAAATTCATCGGCTCCGTGCTTCTGGTCATGGTGACCATGACCCTGCTCTCCTCTCTGGGAGTTGATATTGGGCCACTGCTGGCCGGTGCCGGTGTCATCGGCCTGGCGATTGGCTTCGGAGCCCAGAAACTGGTGGCGGATATCTTCTCGGGATTTTTCTACCTGCTCGACGACGCCTTCAGGGTGGGCGAGTATTTAAATGCCGGCT
>JBPCUV010000310.1:0-3124 GCA_051010975.1 Desulfocapsaceae bacterium | reverse complement strand
AAGAGCGGGAGAAAGCCAGCAAGATGAAGGTTGAAGCAGGCGGCACCACGGTCAATGAGATCCCCGACAAGAGTGGATTCCAGGCGGCCATGAAGCCTGTTTACGACAAATTTCTGGCTGACAATCCCAACCTGAAACCGCTGGTTGAGATGATCCAGAACACTCCGTAAAAAGGGTGTTATGATGAGTCATCGGTGGCCTCGCCCACGGCATGAGAGGTCGCCGGTGACTGCACCTCGGGATTAGTACCCCGATTTAACCCCAGCAAGAACCAGTCTGTTCGGCTGACTACATTCTGACAAATTCTAGATTGATCTAAAATAGTTTAAGGGAGCCGCAACCATGGAAGTACGTCAAGCGATTCATCCTGACCATGCAGCTTTACTCGATACAGAAGACCTGAGAGAGCAATTTTTAGTTGAAGACCTGTTCACCGGTGATACGCCGAAGCTGGTTTACACCTTTTATGATCGACTCATCGTGGGTGGCGTCAAACCGGCCGGTCCCACTGAACTTGATATCGATCCCGCCGTTATCGGGGCTGAGTATCTGCTTGAACGCCGGGAGATGGGAGTGATCAACATCGGTGGACCTGGTAGTATAATTGTTGAAGGAAATAAAGTTGGCATGAATCCCCGCGACGGCCTCTATGTAGGTAAGGGAAACAGAAATATCGTCTTCGACAGTGATGACCCCGCTAATCCAGCCCGCTACTATATTCTGAGCGCCCCGGCTCACACCGAATTTCCGTTACAAAAAGTAACTTTTGCCGATGCCGAGGCTGCAGAGTTGGGCGAAATGGAGAACTCCAATAAGCGTACGATTCGCAAGTATATTCACCCCGACGGGGTGAAAAGCTGTCAGCTCGTTATGGGCATGACCACGCTTGCAACCGGCAGCATCTGGAATACCATGCCTCCCCATTCGCATCAGCGTCGTATGGAAGCATATCTGTACTTTGATATGAAGGAAGACGACATCGTCTTTCACTTCATGGGCGAAGCCAGCGAGACAAGGCACCTGGTAGTGCGTGAAGGCCAGGCCGCACTGTCTCCGAGCTGGTCTATTCATTCAGGGGCGGGAACCGGGAGCTATACTTTTATCTGGGGAATGGCTGGAGAAAACCAGGCATTTACCGATATGGACCATATTCCCATGTCGGAAATACGTTAGAAGAAGATGGTGATCTTTATATCACCATGTACTGCTGCCAATTAACCCCAAACTGGAAGGGGGAATACGATGGGCAAAGTATCATTTGATTTGACCGGCAAAGTAGCCCTTGTCACGGGGGCAACGCACGGTATCGGGCTGGCCGTGGCCAAGGGTCTTGCCCAACAGGGCGCAAAAATATGTGTGAATGACATCGACGAGGCCAAACTGGAATCCTGTGAGGAAGAATACAGAAAGGACGGCATTGAGGTTTACCGGCTCAAATTCGATGTGACGTCCGAGGAAGATGTGGATCGTGGGATCTCCCAGATTGAAAAGGAGGTCGGACAGGTTGATATCCTGGTCAACAATGCGGGCATCATTAAACGTGTTCCTATCCTTGAGATGGATCTTAACGAATTCAAACAGGTTATCGAGGTCGATCTGGTTTCTCCGCTCATCGTATCCAAACGTGTGGTGCCGTCAATGATCGAACGTCGTGCGGGAAAGATCATTAACATGTGTTCAATGATGAGTGTTTATGGACGCCAAAATGTGTCAGCATATGCGTCTGCAAAAGGCGGACTCAAGCTGTTGACTCAAAACATGTGTTGCGAGTGGGCTAAGTACAACCTCAATATCAATGGTATCGGACCCGGCTATATCGCTACAGCCCAGACGGCCCCGATTCGTGTAGGTGGCCATCCGTTCAATGACCTGGTTATGACCCGTACTCCAGCAAACCGCTGGGGTGAACCGGAAGATCTTGTCGGGGCTGCGGTTCTTTTGGCCTCCGAAGCAGGTCGATTTATCAACGGACAGGTTATCTACGTTGATGGTGGTATTTTGGCCAATTTTGGCTACGTCCAAGGTGAGAACGAAGTGTAATAGTATTCTTTTGGATCGATCAGGTAACTATTGAGTCACTGTAATCATCTGTCCGGAAGCGTTATTCCAGGTTCACAATCCGGCCTTCCTCGGCAGACAGATAGGCAGAATATATGAGATTAACGCAATCCACGGCTAGATCGATGCCCGCTCGAGGTTTCCGGTTATCTCGGATGGCGTAGACGAAATCCTCAATTTCCTGCGCAAACCCGCGGAACCAGTCTTCATCACAACTCGGCCGATTCCACCCCGCTTTTGTCTCGAGTTTTTCCGTAAAGTATTCATCATTAAACGTCGCTGGATCTACAGCGTATGTCTCAATGGCATCATTTGCGGTCATGTTGGCCTTGATGACGCCATCGGTCATGAAAGCAGTCACACGTGTGTTCAGGCCACCGAGTCCAACATCGCTGACGAGCACGGTGGCGCGCGAGCCATCCTCAAACCGGATGGTCACATTCGCCCAATCTTCCACATCGACAGGGTCGGAACTGATCCACTGGTGAGCGTTCTCTTTCTGCGCACGCTCAGAAGCATTGGTGTGTATCAAGTCCGCTGTATCGGCCAGCACCGAGACAGGCCGGATACTTCGCCCCAGTCTACATTCGCCCTCCCACTGCTTGAGGTGCAGGCAGGCTCCTACAGAGTGCACTCCCATGCGCAACAAGGCACCACCGCCGGTCGATTTCCACTCGCGGGAAAATATAGAGTTAGAACCTGAATGATTCTCCTCGGCCCGCAGTTCCAGAATCGACCCTTTTGACGCAGCGATGAGGTTGCGCATCTTTACGATGGGCGGTGCATATAGCCAGTTCTCCGCGTAACAGAACTGGACGCCTTTTCGGCGTACAGCTTGACGCACAGACTCGGCATTGCGCCGTGCCCCGTCGCGCATACGAGCGCGGGGCACATGGTGGCCAATCGGCTCACTATCGCCAGGTTCACCAAAGTAACCAGTGAGGGGCTTTTCCATAATGATGTGTTTGCCCGCCTCGGCAGCCCGGATAGCGATCTCGTGGTGTGTCGCCGGTGGTGTGCAGATATCGATCACATCAATGTCTTCTCGGTCAAGAAGCGCGTCCAA
>JBPCUV010000309.1:0-5948 GCA_051010975.1 Desulfocapsaceae bacterium | reverse complement strand
CCTATAAATTGAACCTCCCCAAGGACCCGCCTGCAGAGAAATTCATATCTGTTGTGCTTTACGATCCTCAAACCCGCTCTCAGCTTCAAACTAGCCAGCCTTTTCCCAGCTATAACAGTGAGAAAGGCAAAGGCAAGGTGGCTGTGAACGACGATGGGTCTGTCGATCTTTATATAGGTCCAGAGGCACCTGCCGGTAAGGAAGCAAACTGGCTTCAGACCGTTCCCGAGAAGGGGTGGTTCCTTGTGCTGCGTCTCTACAGCCCAACGGAGGCTTGGTTCGACAAAACGTGGCGGCCTAGCGAGATTGAATTGGTCAAGTAGGTAAAGTTCGCAGTTCTAATGGACTACAAGCTGAAAGGAACTGTAAAGGATGGGTCTGATAGATAAAGCCGAGGAGACGGTCACAAAGCACACCCCGCAGGTTATCGTAGCGCTTGGGCGGGTTAAATTCTTCCTCCTTGTCATTCCGATTATATCCGTAGTGCTCGGAATACTAAGCCAATATCTGTTTCCGGAGCGAAATGTTGCCAGTTGCAGCTTTAAAATTGGATCATTTGCAACTCCAGCCAGACCTGTTCCAGTTCCTCTCGCTAGTGAGACACAACTAAAAGCTCGCCTCAGGGCTACTTCCGTGGAACTAAGGGAGGAATATCCTACTTTCCTACTGATAGGGACAATCATTGATGGTGATGTCGTAACACCAACGATCTCCGGTGTTGGTCCCGAGAAGTCAATAGCCTTCTTGGAGAAGATGATTGAGCCGGAGATCAATCTACATAACAGCCGCCTTGAAAAGCTTCAGGCAGTGCAGGCGGATCGTAGAGAATCACTTGAACGTCAGAGTGTAGAGTTACAGAAGCTTGAGGATTCACTATCCTCTTCAGATGTTCCCCCTGGCTCACCATTAGAACTTCTAGCGGTACAAATCGGATTGGACAACACTAGGGAGCGAATTGCTAAAATAAAGTTGGAGCTTAGCACCCTAGCACTATTCAATGCGAGCGACTTGTATATAGACAAGACGCTCATTGTTCAGGAACCTCGAACCGTTTACAGTTCAAAGTGGACTCGCCCTCTGATATTCGGAGCAATCGGACTCGCTATCGGTTTAGTTCTCATTGTCATAATAGCAGCAACCTCGATCATCCGATCTATATTCCGCAGGCACTCATCTAAAAAGGGATCTGATGATGCAGTTGAAGGAGAGAATGATTCTTTATAATCAGCCGAGTAAGACTCGGGACACGAGTATTAGAGAAAACCAAATCTGGGATAACGGAGGAGTCTATGAATCTTCCTGGAAGATCTAGAAATTCAGTTAGTATCGCTATTATTACAAGTCTCTATTTTCTCATCTCTCCGGTAACTAGCCAAAGCCAATCAGAAACGGCTGACCCGGATAAACTAGCAGCCGATCAAGCTGCCTGCCAAGAGCACGCAATGGCATCTAGCGGTTATAACCCAGCAGCTCCTGAACATTCTACGACTTCAAGTCCACCTCCTCAACGTCGTGCTGGATTACGTGGCGCTGCAAAAGGTGCTGCTGCTGGAGCTGTAGCTGGGGGAACTCTTGAACGATTTGGCGATGAAGACAAGCATGATGATGCTACTGAAGTTGGGGCTGCTGTCGGGGCAGTAGCTGGAGGAGCAAGAGCCCGGCGAAATGCGAAGCATCAAGCACCACCCCCAGCCCCGGCTCCTGAAGGAGATCCGGCGCTCTACTCTATCAGCTACAACGACTGCATGACGAGTCGAGGATATGCCATTAAATAACTGCCAATCGTTAACCCAGTTTGAGAAGTGAGGACGTACTTACCGAACCATTGTACTTTGCGGCTTTGAGTGTGAAAGATTGCCACGTGTAAGGTTCCTCAATTTAGTCTCTATCTGAACTTGAGGTTCTTCCTGACAGGTTATTTCCTGCGACTAAGCACTGAACTTGACATTACCAAGACAAGCCTTTTCAATTGCCTAGAAGGGATTCTCCGTAACATTCCAGGAAGAGCCAATTTCAACCAACTATTTGCAACTCATCTTCTTTTTTAACTACTGACTACACGAACCTGGGCGAATTGGCGGTGCCCTTCAGGCGATCCGTGAAATCCGAATCCACTTTGCTTTGCTCCTACCCACGGCACGTCGCCTCCGCCGCCAACCCCCTGGTTGACACCTATCATTCCGGCTTCCAGCTGAGCTGCAACGTGCTTGGCGTCGCGCCCCCCATAAACCACGGCACCCAGACCATAGCTGGTATTGTTGGCTCTCTCTATTGCTTCCTCGATAGTAGCAAAACTACTTATGCACACAACAGGACCAAAAGTTTCCTCCTGTTCGATGCGCATTTCCGGCGTCATACCTGCCAGAACGGTTGGGGGTATATAGCGTTCTGGATTATCGGTACTACCGAGGAGCAATCGGGCATCCTGCGCTACTGCATCTTTAATATGGTCAACAATTTTCTTATGTTGGGTTTTGTTGATGATCGGACCAATGTTGCTGCCCTCCATATTCCAGGGTCCCACTCTATATTGGCTGGCAGCGGCGATAACCTGCTGTTCGAATTCAGGCGCAACTGACTGATCCACGTAGATGCGCTCGGTAGAAATACACATCTGTCCGGCATTTTCAAAACTACTGGCCACGGCAAACCTTGCCGCAGCATTAATATTTGCATCACTCATGACGATCATTGGATCATTGCCGCCCAGCTCCATGACAAGCCTTTTTAGCGAAGATGCGGCTCTTGCCATAATATCCTTGCCAGCCGCCTGAGATCCGGTGAATCCAATCACATTGATGTCGCTTTCGACAAGCATTTGCCCCTGTTCACCTGCTCCGTGGACAATTTGCAGCAGATTCTCTGGAAAGCCCTGGTGAATGCTGTCAAAAAAAGCCTGGGCAATAAGCGGCGTCTCTTCAGAGGGCTTCCAGATAACACTGTTACCTGCCATGAGCGCTGGAATAATAAGATTGTTTGCCATGGCCAGGGGATAGTTCCAGGGCGATATGATAGCAGCTATTCCCAAAGGCACATATTCCAGGGTGGAATCTCCGGACGTCTTGCTGGCAAAAGCGTCAAGACATGATTTGGCAATGTAGGGTCCGCCCCAGACACTGCCCTGGACCTCAGATGTTGACCGGCGAATATCTTTTCCCATCTCTTTACTGAGCAGTTCGGCTAGATTGGCCACCAGCGGTTCTGCAGCGGAATATGCCCTGTGGATGGTCTGCAGCCTATCTTCGCGGGAAACATTTTTCCAATACAGGGCCGCGGATTTCGCATTTTTAACGGCCCTATCGATATCGGTGACCGTTGCTACCGCCACCTCTCCCAATTTATTTCCGTTACTGGGGTCATAAGAAATTATGTTTTCAGACATTGCATTGTTCTCTTTGAGGTATTTTATGTGAATAAAAGCTGATCGTTAAAGCCGGGCAACTTACTTCCAAACGACTCAGATGAATATCTCCATTATCGAGTGGGTAACAGCAACTCTGGAAGCAGTGTTACAAGGCGTAAGCGGATATTAGGTGTCAGTTTACAGCTGATTTTTAACCACCTCCGTTACTCCTGCAATTAGCATTTGTGTTCCTACTACAGCTAGAATTAATCCCATTAGTCGTGTGACGATACTTAGGCCACTCTTGCCTATCACGGTTAAAATTTTCGCGCTAAAAATAAAACAGAGGAAAGTAATAAGGCACAAGACGGCAAATACAGCTACCGTCACCACTATTCCCGTCACACCTCCCGATGCTGAGTAGTTCATTGCCGTCGCAATGGTTCCTGGACCAGCGAGTAGAGGAACAGCCAATGGAGATACCGCTATATCTGATCCATCACTATCATCAGCTGTATGCAACTTTGATCCACTGCCATTAAGCATGTGGTACCCAACAAGAAATACTAAAATGCCACCAGTTATTCGTAGTGCTGGAAGTGTTATGCCGAATGAATGAAAGATTGCTTTTCCGAGCAACGAGAAAGACAGGATGATACAAAAAGTAATTATCAAAGCTTTGGAGGCGATCTTAAACTGCTCTGCTTTATCTCTGTCACCCGCCAACCCAGCAAAAACAGCCGTATTGGCAATAGGATTCATAATCGCAAAAAAACCCAAAAAGACTGTTACTAAATGCGTATAAAAATCATTCATATCGATACCGCTGATGTTTTTGATCCAACAAGACTACGACTCTTTTCCCTTCTACGTTGTACTGCCATTTCAAAAACTGTTTGTCGTAGTCAAACCAGACTGTGGACTCCCCGTCACCTGAAAAGATAGATTCTTCTGCAGGTATTTTTTTATTGCCAATGTTTACCGTGTCAGAGGATTTCTGAACTTTGACGTTTAACAGCCGTAACTCAGAAATACTAAAGAGTAGCGAATGTTCTGTAAAGGCGTAGTGCCATACTGCTGTCTGGAAAGAACCTGGTGGCAACCCTATCATTTGACCATTTTTTTGTTATCGAGAGAAGTTGAAGCAAAGTGTTTTCTGACAACAATCTCAGCACTCACAATGATACAGGCTGTTCCTGATATGTCTGTTTATCTTCGATCTGACTCAGGTAGAACCTCCGTGTAATAAAATTTGAAGCTGTGCAATGCAAATCTCTTTTTAATTGTCATACTTTGATTGCGCCTTGCCATAACCTTCATTAAATTTGTTGTTAACCAATTTACAACAGAAATTGGGAAAATCTGGCTTTATTCTATTGGTGTGGAGGTGCTATGGTGTCCCCAAAACAAATGATCCAAAGCGTTGTTGTTTTGTCCCTGATTTGTTTGCTCTTTTCAGGATGTTCAACAACAAAACTGGTTACCAGCTGGAGTGATCCGAATTTCAATGAGCTGCCCATTCAAAAGGTGTTGATCGTCGGGGTCATAAAAAATGATCTCAACCGCAGGGCCTATGAATCGCACTTTGCTGAGCAACTGGAGAAGGAAGGGATTGCAGGAATCGCTGCCCATCAAGTGATCTCTGACTCTGGCGGCTACACAGAGGATAAAATCCGATCAGCGGGGCAAAAAGCAGGTGCAGATGCAGCCATTATCGCTCGGCTTGCGGGAGTTGAAAAAAAGGAGCGTTATGTTCCGCCCACCTATGAATATGAGCCGGTTTTTGGCTATGGTCATGGATTCTATGGCTATTATGGTATGTCGACTCGCTATGTCAGTATGCCTGGTTACACCACAACCGATACCATAGTAAAACTGGAAACTATCGTCTTTTCAACACGTTCAGAAAAAATGATATGGGCTGGCGCTACCAGAAGTTTTAATCCGAGCTCAGCAACCAGCGTCATAAAGGAGAATGCACAGCTCATCATCAATGACATGAAGGAATCGGGACTCCTTTAAAGGACAGGGACCATGAGAGCCTCGGTCCCTGTATCCATTTCCAGGTAAGCTTAAGAAAATATTACTGCATGGTGAAATGGCAGGAATCTGACGGACCACGCCCCGTACTACTGGTCGGTGAAAGAACAGTTCTGATTAAAAAAATCAGCAATCGGGGAGCAGCCTGCCTGGTGGCTACTATCGCTACGTCATTTCATGGTTTGTGGCTTTGCTTCGCCCCAAACTCGAGCCCATTAGTTTGCCGGATTCGGTCCGTATAACCCAACGCCCAATTCGCCGGCAATCTGTCTGATCGCGCGCATTGAACGGATGCTGTTTCCAGGCCCGTTAAGTCGCGGAGAAAATGCAGCAATGGCAAACTTTCCAGGCACAACTGAGACAATACCGCCGCCAACTCCAGTCTTGGATGGCAAGCCCGCATTGAACATCCATTCGCCCGACTCGTCATAAAATCCAGCTGCTGCCATGATGGCCAGCAGTTCCGGAACATGCTCAGCCGGCATCATGCGCTTGCCGGTGATCGGGTTGACCCCGGCGTTTGCAAGTGTTGCCCCCATTATGGCGAGATGTTTGGTGTTCACCC
>JBPCUV010000308.1:0-5302 GCA_051010975.1 Desulfocapsaceae bacterium | reverse complement strand
TCCATCAATTGTGGTCATAATTGTGGCGCGGGATAATTTGGCATGGCACAGCGTAATATCCTTTATTTTTATTAACTCAATGCACAGGGAGGATTTTATGTCTATGAAAAGCAAACTAAAGCGCAGTGCTTTTACCAGAATTTTGTTTGTGTCGCTCTTAGCAGTCGGTATAGCTGTAGCCTCCCTTGGTACAGCCCAGGCTGCTTATCCGGATCGGCCGATCACCATTATCGTACCATGGGGCGCTGGCGGTGGTACAGACGCTGTTGGCCGTATCTTTGCCAGCCTGCTGGAGCAGGATCTGGGTGTTCCGGTTAATGTCGTGAATCGTACCGGCGGCAGCGGCGTTGTTGGGCATTCCGCCATCACCAATGCGAAGCCCGACGGCTATACTATCGGTATCGCCACTGTCGAGGTGGTCATGATGCACTGGGCCGGTCTGACCGAATTGACCTACGCTGACTTTACGGTATTTGGGCAGGTCAACCTCGATCCGGGCGGACTGATGGTTGCCGTCGACTCCCCCTACAAGGATGCAAAAGCGCTCCTTGAAGATATCAAGGCGAAGCCCGCCAAGAATTTCAAGGCCTCAGGTACCGGCCAGGGCGGTATCTGGCATCTCGGCTATGCTGGCTGGATGCTGTCAGAAGGCATCGATGTCGCAAAAGTTCCGTGGGTCCCCAGCAAAGGTTCTGCACCGGCCCTGAAGGATATGGTCGCGGGCGGTGTTGACTTCATTACCTCCTCACTGGCCGAAGGACGTGCCCTGATCGAGGCCGGCAAGGTCATTCCGCTCGCCAACATGGGCGAGGAGCGGCTGGGCCTCTTTCCGGACGTACCGACGCTGAAGGAAGCTACGGGATCGGACTGGACAGTAGGTGCCTGGCGCATGGTTGCCGGCCCGAAGGGGGTGCCCCAGGAAGTCATTGACGTGCTCGTTCCCGCCGTCAAGCGCGCTTATGAAAACGCCAAATACAAGGAATTCATGGATGGCCGGGGCTTTGGTATGGTTTATCGTGAGCCACAAGCTGCGTTTGATTTCATGAAGGCCGACGATGAGGCTTTCGGCAAGGTTATGGAAGCAGCAGGTTTAACCAAGTAACAATAATCCAAGACGCACCGACAGGGGGGAGACCGCGTGAAAGTAAACGATGCAATCTCCGGAATATTCTTCATATTATTCGGGTTGCTGATTTTTTACCTCACCCGGGACTTCCCCATCCTGCAGGGACAGAAATATGGGGCAGCTCTCTTCCCGCGCCTGATTGGATTTTTCATGGGTGTCGGCGGTGTTGCACTTATTTTCAGAGGTGTTCGGATGCGTAACGGGGCTCCCTGGGTGACCGTTATGGATTGGGTCTCCTCTCCCCGGCACCTGGCGAGTTTTTTTCTGGTTATCTTTGTTCTCGTTTTCTACATCTTGGTATCAGATGTTCTCGGCTTTATCCCGACGGCATTCATTTGCCTCTTCGTCTTGTTGAACTGGCTGCGAGGTATCTCCACCTGGCGCTCCTCGGCCGGGATTTCTATTCTTGCCGTTATCGTCATCCAGCAGTTCTTCGGTGAGTTTCTTCGTGTTCCCCTGCCCTGGGGGATCGTACCGATTTTCGGGTGGTGAGGAAACCATGGAGCTTTTTGTCGTTGCATTTCAACTGATTTTTGATCCATATGTTCTGCTGGTAATCATTCTTTCCGGTGCGTTCGGCCTGTTCATGGGAGCGATTCCGGGACTCTCAGCCACCATGGCAACTGCTCTGCTGGTACCGGTAACCTTCTTCATGCCGCCGGTTCCAGCCCTCGCCTCAATCGTCACGGCCACGGCCATGGCGATCTTTGCCGGCGATTTACCGGGTGCGCTGCTGCGTATCCCGGGTACCCCTGCCTCGGCAGCCTATACCAACGAGGCGTTTGCAATGACCCGCAAAGGACAAGCCGAGCTCGTCCTTGGAACCGGGCTGGTCAGCGCAGTGATCGGCGGCATTTTCGGTGCCGTAGTGCTCAGCTTCACCGCACCGATCCTGGCTGAGTTCGCCCTCAAATTCTCTTCCTTTGAATATTTCTGGTTGGCCTCGCTGGGCCTGACCTGCGCTGCCTTCATCTCGACGGAATCCCCCGCCAAGGGGCTGATATCACTGATGATCGGACTTCTGATCGCGACCGTCGGCATCGATGTTACCACCGGGCATCCACGTTTTAATTTCGGAAGCGTCGAGTTGATGGGTGGGATCAATTTCATCCCGGCAATGATCGGCATGTTCGCCATGGCCGAAGTTTTCCGCTCAGTCACCGCCGTGAAGCCTCCCCCACGTGTCGAACAACGTGCTATTGGCAATATCTTTGCCGGCCTCGGCAAGGTACTCTATCGATACAAGGTTAACCTGTTACGTGGCAGCACAATCGGAGTGCTGGTTGGTGCTTTGCCAGGTGCCGGATCGGATATAGCGGCCTGGATCTCCTACGCCGTGGCCAAAAAGTTTTCCAGGGAACCGGAAAAGTTCGGCACCGGCCATGTCGAGGGCATCGTCGATGCCGGCTCATCGAACAATGCAGGGCTTGGCGGAACCTGGGTTCCAGCCCTGGTATTCGGAATTCCCGGTGACTCAATCACGGCTATCGTGATCGGTGTACTCTATGTAAAGGGCATGAATCCAGGGCCAACCGTGTTCTTGGAACAGCCCGAACTAATCTACGCCGTGTTCGTCTCCTTTTTTATGGCCAATGTTCTGCTGCTTCCGCTCGGCCTGTTTGCTATCAAGTCGGCCAAGCAACTGTTGCGTGTTCCCCGCGAAGTACTGATGCCGGTAATTTTGATGTTCTGCGTTGTCGGCACCTTCGCCATCAACAACACGGTTTTCGGTGTAGGCATCATGCTTGCCCTTGGTGTAATTTCGTATTTCCTTGAGGAAAATGGGTTTCCAATTGCTCCTGCGATTTTAGGACTGGTCCTCGGCGGTCTGCTCGAAGACAGTTTCATGACCTCGATGATTAAGGCCGATGGCAACTTACTGGCCTTCTTCGAACGTCCAGTATCGGCGGTGCTGGGAACAATCACCATCCTGATCTGGTTGTCACCGCAACTGACCAAAGTGTGGAGAAAATTTCGTAGAACCCGTGCCCTTTAAGGATATAAGGCAGAACTACCCTAATGTTTCTTTCCTTTGGCTAAGTGCATTTTTTGCATTATTTCAGCCACAGTAGACATCCATCGGCACCCCTAATCTTGGAGCGGGGATTATATCTTTAGATGTTTTTTGATTATCTCTATTTCAGCCAGGGTCTGCCAAGCAAAGATACTCAGACCAGATTGGCTGAAGCAGCAATTCGCATCAAACCAAAAGCGGCAAGATCATCTTTTCCCAGTTCTGTTTGAATTGAACATAGATCAAGGGCCGTTCTATAGCGTTCTACCAGTTTTGCCGAACCGCAAATCACCGGAGTAACATTCTGCCCGAACCCACTTTTTGTCGCTTCCTGGATCTCTGTTCCCAAAAGTAGGCCCGAGATGTAGTCTCTGATACCGTCAGGATTCATAAGCCCCAGCAGAGGCATTGCGCGGGCTCCGAAAAGTTTGGACAGGATGCCCCCCGCCTCTTCATACTTAATAAAACCATCGCGAACCCCGGCAGTGAATTGTTCCGGGTCGGATCCATCGGTCAGCAAACGGCCCAGAATCGTATGCTCTGTCAGGGTAGCGAATATCTCGCCAGTCATAAAGGTTGAAAAATAGGTGATCGTGTCGCCCTCCATGCGAATCCATTTCGAATGTGTTCCCGGCAGGATGGCAGTCAGGGAACTGGTGTTGTGCAGCCCGGCCATCTGGGTTTCCTCACCCCTCATTATATTAGATGATGGTGTTTTTTGGCAGACACCGGACACGAAGTGGATGGTATCATCTTTTGTCGTCGAGTGGATTGTAAGATTCTTGGACAGATCGGCTAGGCTGGCTGGACATGGTAGATAAGCCGTTTCTACCCAGCCCTGTTTGCTCGTTATCATGCCGGAGGCAATTACCGGAATTCCCTCGTATTGGTTCAACCAGTGTCCCACCTGCGCATAATAAACATCTTCGAATCCTTTATCACACTGCATGATTCCAGCGGGAGCAGTGACTGAATCAATAATATTTCTCTGGTCGTCAAACAGATATGCTCGAAACGATGAGGTTCCCCAATCCAGTGCCAGCAGCATGTCTAACTCCCACTCTAAAGATTTATGGTATCAAAAAATGCGCTGACCACTGCAGCACTGTGAGCTAATTGTCTGCATCGCCAACCGTTGCCAGAGCATCCGGCGCAGTGGCGTTAAAATTATCAGGAATGGTTTCAAGTTCAGTCCTTCTATAATTTCACTAGAGACACAGGCCACGCGCGGTTACTGGCCATAGGGATTCGACCCTACCATTTCGTATCCCCACATACCAATCGAAAAGATTGCAGGTCGGGTCACAATGACCAGGAATAAGTTTAAGCTTGTCGTTCAGTTGGAGCACGCCATCAGGGTCTGTGATAACACCATGCTCATCTGAACACTTGATATATTCTAGATTATCTCGACCATATATCTTGGGTAAACCACTGTCGACACTCAGTGCCTTAAGACCGGCATCACAAATTGCGATATCACTTTTCGTGTGTGACATGACTGAAGTATAGACAAACAAACTATTTTCAAACTCAGAAATAAAATTACCTTCTTCATCAAGTATTCTCTGGTAATCGACATCCATAAAAATATAAGATCCGCATTGCATCTCGTTGTAAACGTTGCTCGCTGCTTCAAAATAGTAGGTCCCTGTACCCGCACCGCCAACAATTTCACATTCGAGCCCCTCAGCCTCTAGCATGTTCACCGTATCGGTCACTTGCTTGATGGCCACATCGATTTTAGCCCGTCGCTGAGCGAAATCATGTACATGTTGTGCAGCGCCGTGGTAGCCCTGCAAACCAGAAAAAATCAACCCTTGAGCGGCGTCAATCTTGCGGGCAAGTTCAACAACGGGTTCACCCCAGTCAACACCACAGCGACCAGCGCCACAGTCTATTTCGACAAGACATTCAATCTGGACGCCATATTTAACGGCAGCGGTTGACAAATCATCAACGTTTTCCAGATCATCCACGCAAACGATAACTCTAGTCTGTTTGGCCATCCTCGCAAGACGATCAATCTGGCGTGAGCCGACAATTTGATTTGAAACCAATACGTCACTTACGCCACCAGCAACGAGAGCTTCAGCTTCGGACACTTTTTGACAGCAGATACCGCAAGCACCGCCATGTTCCATCTGGTAAAGAGCTATATC
>JBPCUV010000307.1:0-3510 GCA_051010975.1 Desulfocapsaceae bacterium | reverse complement strand
TGACTGCACTGGCGCTGAAAACAGAATGGCAGGCAAGTGCAAAAACCGCCACCGGCTCGGTCCGGGAGATCGGCATCCATCTTCTGACCACTAACTCGATGGTTTTCGAACTCATTTCGATCGTCCTGCTGATCGCCATTATAGGGGCAATTGTCATTGCCAGGGGAGGGAGAAACTGATTATGGCTCTGCTCTCGATCCATCAATATCTGACGACCTACCTTATTTTTGGTGCCATGCTTTTCAGTCTTGGCGTCTACGGCCTGGTAACAAGAAAAACCCTGATTGGTATGCTGATTGCCGGCGAATTGATTCTGGCCGGGGTATCGATCAACTTCATGGCCTTCAATCGATTTCTGGCACCGGATCCTTCCGTGGGGCAGATATTCACCCTGTTTATCATGGCCATTGCCGCTGCCGAGGCAGCCATCGGCCTGTCAATCGTCGTTGCCGTCTATCGTAATTATAAAACGGTCGATGCAGAAGAGCTGATCAACCTCAAAGGCTAGAAGAAATCATGGACGAGACCATCATCATCACGTCGAAACTGCTCCTGGCCGTACTCATTCCCTTGATCGGCTCGATCTTCGTGATGCTCCTGGACAAGGAAGAGAACCTCAGGGAAACGATTTCTTCTGTTTCGTCGATCGCCTTGTTCGTCGTTGTCTGCTCGATGATCCCGACGATATTTGCAGGCAAGACACTCTACTACAATCTGTTTACGATCCTGCCCGGCGTGACCATATCGCTGAGGGCTGATCCAATGTCGATGATTTTCGCCATGGTCGCCTCTTCGTTGTGGACCATTGCGGTGTTCTACTCGATGGGTTACATGCGTGGTCTCAACGAACACGCACAGACCAGGTTCAACGCCTGCTTTGCCATCGCCATCTTCGGCGCCATCGGTGTAGCATTCTCGGACAATTTGTTCACCATGTACCTGTTCTACGAGATCGTCTCGGTCTGCACCTATCCGCTGGTCGCTCATCATCAGGATCAGGAAGGCTATGATGGAGGTCGCAAATACCTGGTGTACCTGACCGCCACCGCCAAGGCTTTTCTGCTGCCGGCCATGATTCTGATCTACGTGCTGACCGGAACCCTAGATTTTGCCACCGACATTTCCACCGGCATCTTCCCCGACGGCGTGAACAAGGCGCTGGTGGTAATGCTCTACATCTTCTGTCTGTTCGGTTTTGCCAAAAACGGAGTGATGCCCTTCCACCACTGGCTGCCCGGTGCCATGGTTGCACCGACGCCCGTTTCAGCGCTGCTCCATGCCGTGGCCGTGGTCAAGGTCGGTGTCTTCTGCACCACAAGGGTGATGCTCTATGTCTTTGGCGTTGACTTGATGGATGCACTCAATCTCGGGGTGCCTACCGCTTACTTTGTCGGCTTCACGATTATCGCCGCCTCGGTGATCGCCCTCTCCAAGGACAACCTGAAGGCCCGTCTGGCCTATTCGACGGTCAGTCAACTCAGCTATATCATTCTCGGCGTTGCACTGCTTACCCCTGCTGCTATCGAAGGCGGGCTGATCCATATCGTCAACCACGCTTTTTCCAAGATCACTCTGTTCTTCTGTGCAGGGGCCATATATGTGGCCGCCCACAAGAAGGAGATCTCTGAAATGGAGGGGCTGGGCAAAGTCATGCCGTTTACTTTCGGCGCCTTTGCGATAGCCTCCTTATCCATGATCGGCGCCCCTCCGGTGGCCGGGTTCGTGTCCAAATGGAAACTGCTGGTCGGCTCTGTGCAGGCTCATCAGATTGGGATTTTACTGATTTTGCTGACCTCGACCCTGCTCAATGCCGCCTACTTTCTACCGGTGACCTATCGGGCTTTTTTCGGCAAACGTCCCGCCGATGAGCCCTATACCGGAATCAAGGAAGCGCCGCTGTCCATGCTCATCCCGATACTCATTGCCTGTTTCATCTCGGTGGTAATCGGCATCTTCCCCAATTTTATGATGACCTTCGTCAAGGCGGTGACAGGATGATACAGTTTCTTGACTATCTGAAAAAACGGGGTCGGGAAGTGCGCTATCTGCTCTACGGCACCATGGCTGCCATAGTCATCTGGAGCATGACGGTGGATACCTCCCATGCCCATACCTGGGTCGAGAAATATATCCCGGGATTCTGGGCCATCTTCGGACTGGTCTCGTGTACGGTGCTAATCTTTTTTGCCCGCTGGCTGGCCTCAGCCGGCATCGAACGGGAGGAAGACTATTATGGCGAATAGCTGCTTCCTTCATCCTGCCCTGCTGCTCATCATCGGTGCGCTGATACTGCCTTTTGTCAGAGGACCGTTTCGCAGGCCTTATTTGCTGCTTGTACCGATCCTCACCTTTGTCGATGTGGTCTATCTGGGTTTCAACCAGGGAGTGTACGGCCAGGTCAACTTTCTTGACTGGCAATTGACCTTCGGCCGCATCGATGCACTGTCCAACGTGTTTGCCTTCATCATGGCCCTGATGGCCATTATCGCCACTCTCTACAGTCTGCAGGTCAAGGACTGCTGGCAGCAGATGGCCGCCTGGTTCTATGTGGCGGGATCCATCGGGGCGATCTATGCTGGTGACTATCTCAGCCTGTTCCTGTTCTGGGAAATCATGGCCTTCGCCTCCACTTTTCTGGTCTGGTGCAACAGGGATCAGAAAGATGCGACCGCAGCAGGTTTCAGGTATCTGCTGGTTCACACCTTTGGAGGACTGCTGCTGCTGATGGGGTTCGTACTCCGTTATCAGGCAACCGGCAGCATCGCCTTCGAACTGCTCGACTACGACACCAGCAGCCTCTACACCTGGCTTATCATGTCAGGCCTGATGCTCAATGCCGCCGTTGTGCCACTCCATTCATGGCTGCCGGATGCCTACAGCAAAGCAACCATCGGCGGTGCAGTATTCATGTGCGCGTTTACCACCAAAACAGCGGTCTATACCCTGGCCAGGGCCTGTGCCGGGTTTGACATCCTCATCATACTCGGGGTGGCGATGGCCATCTACGGGATCGTTTATGCCATCAACGAAAATGATGTGAGGCGACTGCTCGGTTGGGAAATCATCAGCCAGGTCGGCTATATGGTTGCCGGCGTTGGCATCGGCACGGCGCTGGCGATCAACGGCGCTGCCGCCCATGCCTTCGCACACATTCTCTATAAGGGACTTCTGTTCATGGGAGCAGGGGCAATTATCCAGATGACCGGCAAAAGCCGCTTCACAGAGCTTGGCGGGCTCTACAGGAAAATGCCGGTGACCATGCTGTTTATAATCATCGGGGGAGTCTCTGTGTCCGCCTTTCCGTTCTTCTCCGGTTTCGTCTCCAAATCGATGATTATCGCCGCCAGTTATAAAGAACATCTGCTCTGGGCTGGTTTTCTGCTGACCATGGTCTCTGCTGGCACCTTTCTCGTAGCCGGGCTGCGATTGCCTTATCTGCTCTTTTTCAGTGAACCCCAATCGGCTGAAGCAGTCGAGCGGGCCGCCGATCCGCCATGGAATATGCAGGCA
>JBPCUV010000306.1:0-3465 GCA_051010975.1 Desulfocapsaceae bacterium | reverse complement strand
AAGCTGCAACGCTCGATGAATTTGCTGATCTCTCGCACAAGGTGATTAAGCTGATCGGTCGTCCGGTCGGTATCATTAAAAGAGAAGATGGTACGTTCTTCGGTGTAGAAGCTTCCTGCAAGCATCAAGGTGCCGACCTGCTCACCGATTACCGGGGTGGAGCCGTTGCCGTCTGTCCAAGGCACAAATGGGAATACGATCTGGAGACAGGGAAATGCCTCAACCATGACTCGCTGCCGTTAAAAAAATATCAGGTCAAGATAGAAGGCAACGACATACTCGTATCGATGCTGCCGGTTCAGGAAGAGCAGCCTTTGGATGTGGATTTTGATCGATTGAAATAATCTCAACCGAGGCTGGTGGCATTGGTGACTGTTAGTAATATCAAATAAAAATGGTTGAAAACTGAGCTGAAAAAGAGTAAAAGACCATGTTTTGATAAGATATTGTGATTAGCGTAGAGAATTATAGCCAGGTATCTCTAAGGTACTAAGGCTTACGATAAGGATATCAGGAGAAGAAAATGGCCAAGGTATGTCAGATTTGTGGAAAGGGCCCGGTTACCGGAAACAATGTTTCCCACGCACATAATAAAACAAGAAGACGCTGGCTCCCTAACCTGAAGCGGGTTCGCATGGTTACCGATTCCGGCGGGGTGAAAAAAGCGCGGGTTTGTACCCGTTGTATCCGTTCTGGGGCCGTTGTTAAACCGGCCTGATAGATCATTATAGCAGTTCGAAAACCATGGCGGGATGGGGTAACCTTCTCGCCATTGGTTTTTTAGATAACCATGAAAAATTGTTGTGTCGGCCAATCTCTGCGTTGCGGTCGAAAAGAACATTTTATCCAGGGAATATCAATCACATGCCTGCGGGGAAATTTCCGCACGTGCCTTGATGCTGAACGAAAAACCTAATTTTTACAAGGTACCTTAAAGAGGTTTGTCATGTCCGATCAGAAAATAGAGTATCTCCCCTACGAAGAAGCTGTCAAGATAGTTGCTGCAATTCAGGAGGAAGAGGATATTCATCAGGACAACAGGCGCATTCTCACCGTCTACAACCATGCAGACAAGGAAGTGTGCTGGTTTGACTTTGTTGAGGTTATGGAAGCGGTGGGAGAGGTTGAAGCTGGCGAACGCAAGGAGACCGTTCAGAATTATGTCCTGAAACGAATTCCTACCTGGGCCAGAGATATCTGAGCGATTTCCACAAACACCCGAATAGGGATGATGAGCAGGGTATCGATCAGTCGTCCATCTTCAGCCAGGACTTTAATACCTTAGGTTCCACTACTCCAGTGGAATCTGTCGCACTGACCATAGTCACATACTCATAACCGTTGCGGATCACCGATACAGGACGGTCCGCGGAAACCACTATGATTATCGTATTTGGGTGGCAGGCGGTGAAGCGCAGAGCCGAGTTGTATCTAGCCCCCCGGGCCCGGTCTTCGTTACCAATCGCCGGTCCGTCGAAGAGGCAGGCAAAGCGGTGAAGTCTGCGATCGTTACCGATTTGCAAGGCACCGTCGACCCTGGCCAGATCACAGGCCAGATCAAGCAGATTTGAGCGCTCCAGATCCAGTGGCCGATGCAGATTCTGACCGGCTATATGGGTAATAGGCTGGTTAAGGTCCAGAACTACGGCACAGCCGAAATTTTCGGTTTCTCCATAGTGGACAATTGATGAAATGATATGGAACAGACTGCTCCTGATCGAACTGTCCATGTCATAATCGAGCAGAGCCTCTTCAACCTGAAACAGTTTGGCCTGGTGGGTTGCCGAAGAGTAGGCCCCGTCGGCGAAGCTGCAGATGGACTGGTCATTGATCCTTAAAAAACCATAGAGTCCCTGAAAGTCAGCGGTCAGGTGAAAATGATCGATGCGTCCTCTGGCAATGCCCAGAATCTGTCTGCCGTCTGAAACCAGACGGTTGCGGAATTTTTGTACGGCCTGAAGCAGTTTCCTGACATGCTTGTGATTGTCTAGTTGAGGCTCTTCGGCTTCATGGAATCGGGCCATAAAATCTATGGAATCGATATAATCGGGTAGAATAAAGGCCAATTCGCCGTGGGGTGATTTCAGTTCTTCTCTGGTCCTGGAAATTGCCAAAATGCCACCAAGTATCTGGTAGACGGAAAAACTGTTCTGATTGTCGAGCTGGTGGGATCGTTTCAGCTCGTGAACAATATGGTCGTGTACTGCATGGGTTGCATACTCACGAAGGAACCTGCCTGAAATACCTGAATAGAGTTCCCGTTCGTTGGCCACATCGTGCGAAAATCTAAGGGCGGCATGATCAAGCCACCTCTGAGTGGGGCCGGTGGAAAGAATTTCAGGGTGGTGGTCGGTAAACCACATCTGGTATGGCACCGGACCTGACTGGCCGCCAACCGATATGACACCGTCCAGTTCAAGATCTTCAACCCGGTCGATATGGCTGTAGTGTTTGTCTGAGAGATGATGGCGTATTGACACGGGACGATTGTCATCGTCGAAAAATGCAGCTCTAATTTTGGTTTCGTGTCCCCTCAGCAGACCGGCAGGATCACAAATGTAATAGTCATCATCGACCTTCAGGCGATAGATCACGGCGACCCGACTGGTACCGGAAAATCTGGTCAGCCCATCCCGAAGACCGATAAGGATTTCGCTGACCACCTGATTGGTAAAACAGTTGTCTGACAAGCGTCTATTCATTGACCTTATTATACGCTTTAGCAGAGGGGACTGGCAAGCCAACAACATGGGGACGGGAAAATAGTATTGTTGTCCAGGCGAAATTGAAACAAAGTATGGATTGGCCGGGTACCGAACTCAATGTAGCTCAACACCCGGCTTTAGCTGCCTAAATCAGTACTGATAAGTGACCCGTTGATCGTAATGATTGTTCCTCGGACGATAGCCGCTGTTCACGCTGCGCCTGGGCAAATACTCCCGGGGTGAGTAGCGATATTCGGCCGCTGACTCGGGTGGCGGTTCCACTAGTATCCAACCCTCAGGGGTTTGACATGCGGTAGTGATTATCTTTTCTGGTGCACCGTGTACAGTACCGAGAATTTCAACTTCCCTGCAGGCTCCTGAGGTAGTCTGATAGTTTGGTAAAGGCCTATAATCATTTCGATAGCTGGTCGGTAATTCCTGATACCTTGGTTCATAGCGCGGCTGATAGCCGATATCTTGAAACTGGATACTATTTTTATCCATTTCATTGCCGACCATATACCCGACAAGTGTTCCAATAGTCGTACCAATCAGAGTTGACTGGGTATCCCGGCCGATGGCTTGGCCTGCTATGGCACCGCCGCCTGCACCGAGCAGCAGTCCCTTTATTCCTTTGTTGATTTTGAGATACTGGTCAGCCTGGGCTGTGGCGGCAGTTGTCAGGATCAGAACTGCGGAAATTAAGATCTTTTTCATGACGCTCCTCCTTTTGGATTTTTAGTCTACTGCTTTGTTATCT
>JBPCUV010000305.1:0-6770 GCA_051010975.1 Desulfocapsaceae bacterium | reverse complement strand
CTGAACGCCACCGATATCAATGATTTTTCTGATGAGAGTGCGGGAAAGATCCGGACTGTGCTCAGCAAGAAATTGATCAAGCCGTCTCCCTGCGTCACCAGTGGTGGTCATGTAGCGGTTAACCATGATAGTCAGTAGTTACCGAGGGCGGCAATGCGTGGTTCATGGATTGGTGAATCTTCTTTTATCTGGTATCGTAGTGGTATCAAACGATACGATCCTGATCTCTAAAAGGATACCTGAGAATTAACCATTGCACCCTATTCTAGTGCTTTAAAATGATCCCTGACCTACTGCCACCAGTTCCCATAAACATAAGAGAAAAATATGATTCTCTGGTTCTAGATCTTGACCGCCTTATTGTCAGTCTGAGCCAACGACTGCAAAGCTTTATCAACTGTGCTCCCGGCTGCTCGCCTTGCTGTCGAGAATTTTCCGTGTTGCCGCTCGAAGCCGCTCTTATCGCTGGGTCGACAGCCGCTGTTTTGAAGCCAATCAGCGATGCAGGGCATTGTCCCCTGCTGGACGACAACCGATGCTCGATCTACCCGCAGCGCCCGCTCATCTGCCGTACCCAGGGACTGCCGATCGGCTATATCGATGAAGCAACCGAGCAGATAGAGGTATCAGCCTGCCCACTGAATTTTTCAGAAGATCATCCGTTTGAATATGACGACCTGCTCCTGCTCGACCCTTTCAACACCCGACTGGCCGCTCTAAACAACTCCTACTGTCAGAAAGCGGGGATCGCTGCCGGTCACAGGCTGCCGCTGGGCTAAGCAGCAGAGTTCATCAGCCGTCAGCTCTAAAAAGCCCCTCACCATAACTTTTTACGGCCGCATAAATCATCAGCGGCATGGACAGGATGCTAAACACGATCAACCACGGCCAGCGATCGTGTAAAAAATGTTTGAATCCTAAAAACAGACCGACCAGCGCCAGGCAGAAGAGGCTCAGATACCAGCAGATCCTGATCCCCCTGAACGGAGGAGGGGGAGAGAGCTCATCAAGCCCGTAGGCACCGCACTCTCCACCCCCATCCACCTTTATACCGTAAAAGAACAGCAGGTGGATCAATGCCCAGCCACCGAAAATCGAAAAGGTTACATCGGTGGGCCAATGGGCCCTGGTCATGATCCGGGCTGTGGCCATGGTCAGGGCAAAGGCGATCGTGAACAGGAACAACGCTACCCCCAGACGTCGGTAGCGTTTACCGTAGAGACCGAAATACAAGACATAGACCAGTCCCATCAAGGTAATGGCCGAAGCGGTATGGCCGCTTGGAAAACTTGCTCGATAGGTCCCTTCGTCGAGGAAATATGGTCCCACTTCCCACCATTCGTAAAATGGCCTTGTTCCCCAGAAATATTTCTTGGGCCGAGGTCGCGCCATGATCCATTTCAGCAATTTGACCATCAGCGTCGAACAGCAGAAGGCAGAGACCACCAGAAACTCAAGCCGAAGACGATTGCGGCGCAGCCAGTCTGCCCATCCTGGCCTGGTCCTCAAGCTGGTCTGCAGGCCTCTCAAAACTGGCCAGGTGCTGCAATCCGTGTCTATCAGGCTTGAACAAAGATAGAGCAGCAGGCAGGCGGCACTGTAGAAGACGATAAGATCTCCTCCGCCAAACGTCTCGAGCTCGAACATGGAATCGGACATCAGATCGACAAACCACTGATTTTTATGTCCGTAGAGCCATGTTGTCAGATCGATATCGTAGGGGCTGACGATCCACATGCAGACAGCGCCGATCACTATAACGGCAAGAAGTAGCAGTGATTTGGCCATTTAATAACCAGGGAAATCCGGGGGCGCCGGCAATTTTTCGGGTTTTTGAAGAAGCGGCAATAACTGCTTCCAACTAGCGTATTCTCAGGCTCACCGCAACCAAAAAAATTATTCTAAGCGCTGGACACGCAACTGCCACCGCCGGAGCAATGGCTGAGGCGAGACTGAACGGTGCAGTTAATCACTTGCGCTTCAATACGTATTTTAATACTTTCTGATCAATTATAAGGTGTAGCCAATCCCGAGTTTCAACCGGCAACCTCAAGAGGAGTCTCTTGATCACCATAGTCATCCCCTGTTTCAACGAAGCGCATCGATTGAGCTCCGGTCCGTTTGTCTCATTTCTGGCCGGCAGCCCGGATCTGTTCTTCCAGTTTGTCGATGATGGCTCCACCGATCACACCACTGAAAAACTCGAGCAGATAATCTCTCTAACCGGATCGAGAAGCACTGTTTTAAGACTATCTGAAAACCAGGGGAAAGCCGAAGCGGTGCGGCAGGGCATCCTCAGGGCATTGCAAAAACAGGTCAGTCATGTCGGTTATTGGGATGGAGATCTGGCTACTCCGCTGTCGGAAATTCCGACTTTCGTTGATTACAGCACCGATCCTTCACGGAGAATGGTTTTCGGCTCAAGAATCCAGCGGCTCGGCGCCGATATCAAGCGTCACTGGTATAGGCATTATCCTGGTAGAATCATCGCTTTCTGGATCAGTGCAATCATCAGACTGCCGGTCCATGATACCCAGTGCGGAGCCAAACTGATCGAAGCAGACCTGGCCCGTCAGATCTTCGCCGAGCCGTTCATCTCCCCCTGGCTTTTTGATGTTGAGCTCTTCGCCAGAATCATTGCCCTGTATGGCAGACAACAGGCCTCACAGATGATCTATGAAATCCCGCTGCAGCGCTGGACCGATGTGGGTGACTCCAAGATATCCGCTGGCTATCTGCCAAGGATTCCGGTCGAGCTCTCTAAAATATACTGGAAATACAGAAAAGACCTGCATTGAAACCGACCATGAACAGAGTACTCACGATTCTCTACCCGGCGGCCCTGCTGCTTGTGTTCTCGCTGCTGTTTTTCACCTCGCTGCACAAACCCGAAGTTATCGACTATGACGAGGGGGTCTACGCCGAGGTCTCACGTGGCATGTTCGAGCAGCATGAACTCATCATCCCTGAACTCAATGGTGAAGGCTTCTTCGAAAAGCCCCCCATGCTTTACTGGGCTCAGATGCTTGGTTACAAGATATTCGGTGTCACTCCCCTGGGAGCAAGATTCTTCAATGGAGTTGCGGCACTCCTGACGCTGCTGGTGTTTTATTTCGGTTCTGCCCCTCCGCTGGGGAAACGCAATGCCTTTCAGGCGACGTTGCTGCTGGGCAGCTCTGTAATTTTTCTCTACCTGGCCCGGGTGGCAATGACCGACATGCTCCTCACCCTCTTTCTGGTGAGTTGTCTGGTAATATCATGGAACGGTGTTGAGCGTTTCCTGGACAACAAGGACGGCGCCCCGCTTTTCTGGCTCGGCTGCCTGGCAGCAGGCCTGGCGATGTTGACCAAAGGTGCGATCGGCGCCCTGTTTCCGATCTTGACCGCACTCATTTATCTTGTCTCCATTGGCAAACCCGCACTGCTATTCAGAAGAAAATGGTTCTTGCCTGGCACCGCCATTCTGATTCTTTCGGGATTTTCCTGGTATCTGTTGCTCGGCATTTTTCATCCCGATGGCTTCGAGTTCATGAAGGAACTCTTTATAAAACACCATGTCGGGAGGTTCTCCAGTGCCATGGAAGGCCACGGCGGACCGATATTTTACTATTTGATTATTCTGTTCGTCGGCTTTATGCCCTGGTTCGGCTATCTGCTACTTGCCTTTCTCCGTTCACCCCTGACCACCAAGGGAGAGCCCTCACTTCGCTATCTGAGACTGTTCACCATATTCTCTCTCATCGTCCTGATATTTTTCTCGATTGCCGCCACCAAATTACCCAACTACATTCTGCCGGTTCTTCCAGGCTTTGCCCTGCTGGTCACCCACCTCTTCGAGCAGCAGTCACGAAAGGATCAGACAGACGGCTCCCCAAGCCCGGGCTGGCGTCTTGCCGCCTGGCTCGGAGCACTGCCCGCAGTTCTGCTTGGTTTCATCTGTCTGGTGCTGCCGCTTCTATATCCGTATCTTGCAGAACTCCTCGGTGAAGATGCCTACAAGGTGCCGGCGCTCTTCGAACCAGTAGAATTTGGCTTTACCCCCTATCTGGCCGGGATGCTTTTCATCGGCTCCGGTGTTCTGGTCCTGCGCACAAGCAGGTATGTTGCCGCTAAACATTTCGAATCTCTCCTCCTCTGTGCCTTCATCAACGGGGCCGCACTCTTTTTCCTGATCATCCCCCTCTATGACCGTTTGCTGGACGCCCCGCTGGCACGGCTGGCCGAAGAAGCGGCCTCCCATACCCCGGTCCAGAGCAGGATCGTCATGTACGAGATCGACGATCGGCCAAGCGTCAACTTTGTGTCGGGCCGACAGACCATAGATCATGACGAACGCGACTGGTCTGAACTAGCCGGGCTTTTTGCTCGCGACGATATCGGGGTCGGTCTGACCACCGCTTTTTACTTCGAAAGACTACAGAATCTTGGGCTGAACCCGGTCGAACTCTCACGAAACGGCGGCTTCGTCCTTTTTCACCTGATGTCGCCGGATACCCCCCAGCCATCACCGTAGTCCTCAGCCTCGTTGCTGCTCCTGCACTGACGGCACGCCATTGACACCTCGCTCATCTTTTTGTATAATATTCCAAAAATGACAGGATATTTCGAATGATAGACGGCATAGACCTTCATATTTTGAATATAATTCAAAATGATGGCAAAATTTCCAATGCCAAGCTTGCCCGGCAGCTGCAGATGGCTCCCTCGGGTGTGCTTGAACGGGTGCGCAAGCTTGAACAAAAGGGCATCCTCGAAGGCTATGAAGTCCGTCTCAACCCTGCCAAACTGGGCTTGACTGTCACGGCTTTCATCCATGTACTGACCTCCGATAGCGTAGGTAGCACAAGCGTTGGTGAGAAGTTGGCGGAATTTCCTGAAGTTCAGGAAGTTCACTGGATTGCCGGCGATTACAACTATCTCGTCAAGACCAAACTCAAGGATGCCTCAGATCTCCGGGCCCTGCTGAAAAAATGCGGTCAGATCAAAGGCTTGAGTGACACCAGAACTACCCTGGTCCTGGAAACCGTCAAGGAAAGCCAGACCATCCCTGTGGAACAACTTACCCGCCACTTGAACGGTGGCGCCGGATAATCGCGTTAACATTGAGAGGAGACCATGAGTAAGGACCACCTGGACACCCGCATTGGTGAAAAAAGCAGGGAATTTCTGCTCAGCATCAAGGGCGAGGCACCCTCGGTTTTCAACAAGAATTTCTGGACCGGAAAAGTAATGGACTGGTGTATGCGAAATGAGCATTTCAAAGTCCAGATGTTTCGCTTTGTCGATGTTCTGCCCTACCTCAACACCTCCTCCTCTCTGACCAGACATATCAAGGAATACTTCTCGGCCGACAGCGACGATATTCCGTCGATACTCAAATGGGGCGCCAAAAGTGCCTCCATTGGCGGTAACCTGACCGGTGCCATCCTTGGCCGCACGATAAGGGCCAATATCGAAAAAATGGCCCGCTCCTTCATCATCGGCGAAACGACCAAAGAAGCGGTCAAATCGATCCATAAACTGCGCCGGGACGGTTTCGCCTTTACTGTCGACATCCTGGGGGAAGCAACAGTCAACGAAAACGAAGCTGACGCTTATATGGGGCAATACCTTGAACTGTTCGATGCGCTGGAAGCGGCCCACAGTTCCTGGCAGCCATTGGGCGGCGGACCTGATAAGGACTGGGGTTACGCCCCGCTGATCAACGTTTCGGTGAAACCATCAGCGCTATTCTCGCAGGCCGACCCCAAAGACTTCGAGGGCTCGGTAAGGGGTATTCTGGCACGACTCACCCCGATTTACCGACGGGTAAAAGAACTCGATGGTTTCATGTGTATCGATATGGAATCGTATCATCATAAGAATATTACCCTGGAGCTCTATCGCAGACTTCGATCCGACCCCGAATTCAGAGAGTATCCCGGTCTGCGTCTAGCCCTGCAGTCCTATCTCAAGGACACCGATCAGGACCTTGCGGAACTGCTCGACTGGGCCCGGTCAAATGCGCTGCCGATTTCCATCAGACTGGTCAAGGGTGCCTACTGGGACTATGAAACGGTTATCGCCCGCCAGAACGGCTGGGAAATACCAGTTTACACCGTAAAAGCCGAGAGTGATGCCGCCTTTGAACGGCACACCAGGCTTATCCTCGAAAATCATGATATTTGCTCTTACGCCTGCGGCTCGCACAACATCCGCTCCGTGGCTGCAGCCCTGGAAATGGCTCGACAAATTGGAGTCCCCGAAGACCGCTATGAATTCCAGGTCCTCTACGGAATGGCCGAACCTGTCCGTAAAGGCTTGCTCAAGGTTGCCAAACGGGTTCGTCTCTACGCTCCCTACGGCGATCTGCTGCCAGGCATGGCCTATCTGGTGAGAAGGCTTCTGGAAAACACTGCCAATGAATCCTTTCTACGCCAGACCTTCGTCGAAGAAGCCGAAGTTGAAGCATTGATTGAAAACCCACTCGACACGCTGGAGAAACTGGTTGCCCAGACGTCCCCGCAGCCAACAGATAGAAAAACTCAGATGTCGCCTCCACCATTTATCAACGAACCAATGGCCGATTTTACCAAGGCTGAGGTACGGGAGAAATTCGAATCGGCCCTGAGCGAGGTCAGGACAAAATTGGGGCAAACTTACCCCCTCTATATTGGTGGTAAAGAGGTAAGATCCGAAGACACTCTCGAGTCGGTGAATCCGGCAGAGCCGACCGAGGTGATCGGCATCATCTGTCAAGCCGCTATCCCCGAAGTGGATCAGGCCATTGA
>JBPCUV010000304.1:0-5840 GCA_051010975.1 Desulfocapsaceae bacterium | reverse complement strand
GCTGCAGTCGGGGAGTCAGCCACCTCTCGCCAGCGTTGATAAACAAAGATCTGTTCAATGAAATTTTCTCTCAGTAGCGGGTCATGAAGACGCCCTTCCTCCTCTGTCGGCAGCAGTGGGAAATGGGCTTTGAATGTCCGGGCAAAAATTCCAACTCCAACTGCCTGCGGAACATTATTACGGTCGTAGACTTTGACGCGCTCCATTCCGGATGAGGGTGATCTGTTTTTGAAAATGAAACCGCAGAGATTCTCTTTCTCGAGTTCAACCACCTTTTTTCGGGCCCAGGTCAACATCTTTTCGGTATGGTCTACACCGGTTTTATTGGTTACCAGCCGCGGATCATCCACATCACCGACAAGCCGCATAGCTTCTCGCGGTATCGGCAGGCCGCATTCGACCTCGGGACATACCGGCACGAAATGGAGGTAACTTCCCAAAGTTTCGGTGATATAGCGGTCGTGTTTGTGACCGCCGTCATACCTGACCTTGTTGCCGAGCAGGCAGGAACTAACGCCAATGATTATTTTATTCTCGAGATCGCTCATCTGTTCTACCCCCATAGACAATGTATACTTTCAACCCGATTTGTCGATCTAAAAAGTAGTCGGCAGCAAGTCTCAATAGATTGGTTAGGACTGGATTGTGAACCAGTAAGACTCCGGCCCCCAAAAAACCGGACAAAGATTATTAGCAGGCAGGTGCGGACGTTATTATAATAAGCAGTATCAAATCGTACGGTAGCGATGGATACCGAAATTCGAGGGAATTGCCAATGAATTTGAATATGACCATTTTGAGTGAGATGAGAGTCAAGATAATCGCAGTGTGTGTGATGATAGTTACTGCTGCTTCTCTGTGGGTATCTCCAGCATGCTCAACAGAGTCGGAAACCCTGCACACTGTTTTGACGGAGACCATTCTGTCACTTGACAAGGCCAGAAACACGGTGCTCGAAAAACATTTCAGGGCTTCTGGAAATGTTGACCCTGAGTATTCCAGGGAAGATGCGCTGCTTTTCGCTGCCTATCTCGATGGCCGCATTAACCATTATTGCACTACACTCTATCTCAGTGGCGGGGAGCAAAGCCTCGACAATCTTCCGTGCGGAAACAGCGGAGAAAGCGTGCCCGGTGGACCCCGGTTTGATTCGGTACCCGATTTTTCAGGACAGACCAGCGAAGAAAAAGTCGCCAGCCTCGATCAGGAGTTAACCACCACGCTCGGGGAGTTCGATGATATGCTGCTCAAGGAACAGGAGCGTGCGGCCGCACACATACCCCGTCAGCGAGAAAGCGGCGGTGCCGGCCATTATGGACAGGCGACCGGAGGTGAGCAGAGCGGAACTGAGTCAGGTGGACGCGCTGGAGTGCAGGAGCAGCCCCCAGGAAGTAGAACCGCTGAATCCGATTCTGGAGATGAAGCCAAAGGCGAAATGGAACAGGGTAAGCCCACGGAGGGAGCAGGAGGGGGGGAAGCGGACAGTTCCCGATTACCACCTGCCGAGGGTTCCAAAGAATTGTCCGAGGATGATGATGTGGTTGCTCGCCAGTTGCGTGAGGCAGCGGAGCAGGAAACGGATCCGGAGGTCAAGGAGAAGCTGTGGGAAGAATACCGGAAATACAAAGAAGGGATCAAATGAGCCAACGTACTTACAGAAACAAGGATCGTAATCGACCTCCACTGGTGATGATGATCTATCTGCTGATCATGGTCACTGCAGTCCTGATAAACGGCTGTGCATCCATCCCGGGAAAGCAGGTTAGCGATCAGGTTGCCCCGCTGACACCCGAGAGCGAGCTTAGCGATGCGGAACTGCTCAATGTGTCTCTCCAGGTTTTTGATCCCGGTCAGTTGCCGGAAGATCCTGATAAACGGAAGGGTCTGTCGCCGGAAATAAGGGAAGCAGAATCCCGTTTCGCGCCGATTCATCTCAAGCACACACTCCAGAGAGCAGGATACTGGGGGGTCGTCAGAGTTGTCCCTGATGAGGATGTGGGCTCAGAAATTCTGGTGCAGGGGGCGATAGTCCATTCGGATGGAGAAAATGCATCACTGCAGATAACCGTAACCGACGCCCGAAATGTCGTCTGGTTTCAGCGGACCTATGCGGAAACAGCCCGGCAGGAGGAGCACCTTGGTGTTGAGATGGAAAAAGAAGATGTGTTCCAGGATCTTTTCAACACCATTGCCAATGATTTAGCCGTCTTCAGAAACAGCCTCAGCGACCAGGAGATCGAGGAAATCAGACAGATTGCGGCACTGAAATACGCCTTTTCTATGGCTCCCGATGCTTTCGGACCCTACCTCGCCACCGATGAGGATGGAAGGGTTTCTCTGCAGAGACTGCCGGCTGAAGAAGATCCAATGCTCGAACGGGTAGAAGCGGTAAAGGTCAGGGACGATCTTCTGGTCGATACGATCAACGATTATTACGATATATATTACCAGGATCTCTGGGAGCCCTATTCCAACTGGCGCAGGTACAGGCACGAGGAAGTATCGACCCTGCGTAAACTTGAGCGACAGGCCCTGACCAGGCAGATTCTTGGGATAACGGCCATTGTCGGGGCGATTGCTCTGGGAGGGGTCGGTGACTACGAGACGGCGGTCCGAACCAGGCCACTCCAGGATGTTCTGATCGCCGGTGGCGCCTATTCGGTGTACAGCGGTCATCAGGTGCGTCAGGAGAGCAAAATTAACCAGGAGGCAATTGAGGAATTGGGTTCATCGTTTTCCTCGGAGGCCGAGCCTTTGACCATAGAAGTAGAAGGTCAGACCGTACGGCTCACCGGCTCCGCCGAACAGCAGTACGCCAAATGGCGCAGTCTGCTCAAACAGATATATGCCAAGGAAACAGGTTTGATAGACGAGTCCGAGACTCTGCCTGAGCTTGCACCATCATCTTCGCCAGACCTGAATGAACAATACTGATCCCCGGCATAACCGAGACAACCTCAAAGAGCAGCTCATCCCGCCGGGGGGGGCGGTTGAACCCCAGAAAGCAGGTGGCCGGAGAGCGCTTCTGACGGCTGTGGTGCTGTTTGCCTTATTGTTGTGCGGCGCAGTAGGTGTACTGTTTTTTCTACCTGCCGAAAAGACGCAGGTGGTGTCCTCTCCAGAGCCCATTGAAAAGCCTGTGTCTCCAGTGCAGAAGACGGTGACTGCTGACCCTCAAAATTCTCAGCAGGCAGAGAGTGAGAGTGCAATGAGTGGGGAGGCTGTTGCGGCGGCCCAAGCCAGGGAGCAGGTCTGGGCACTGAAAATAGCAGCAGAAGCTCAGAATATCAGCGGTTGGGGCGGTGCTGAATATGAACAGTTAAGGGTAAGGCTCGAAGAAGCCGATAGATTGTTGAACGATGAAGCATTTCAGTCTGCTGCCGAAAAATATCAGAACATTCTGCTCGATCTTCAAACCCTGATCGACTCCAAAGAGCAGCGCTACCAGGATGCTTTGGCAGCAGGTCAGCAAGCTTTGGTGGACGAGCTGCCTGAAATGGCGGAGGATTATTTCAACCGTGCGCTGATCATCGAACCCTTGAGCGCAGAAGCACAAGCAGGGCTCGACCAGGCCGCAAGGCTGGCTGAAATGATCGCCGCCCATCAAAAGGCCTTGTCGCTTGAGCAGCAAGGCCGGCTGGAGGAGGCACTGGCTCAACTGGACACGATCAGCGATCCCGGATCACTCTATGAACCCGTGCGGGAGGCCCGAAAAAGAATACAGACCCAACTGAATGAATTGATCTTCGAAGACGAGATGAACAGTCTCATCTCGGCCCTGCAAGCTCAGGATTTCACATCTGCCCAGAGTTCATTGCAGGCCCTGAGGCAGCTGGGTAGCAATCAGCAAGAGGTCGACCAGGTAGCGGTACTGCTGGCTGAAAAACAAACACATGCCGCCATCGCGGAATTGAAGGAAAAAGCCGAAGGTTTCAGTGATGAAGAGCAGTGGCAGCAGGCTCTCGAGGCCTATGAGGCCATTTTACGATTGGATCCAAATCTGTTATTTGCCACAGCTGGACAAGCGGAAGCCGCCAAGCGAGTCGAGCTCGACAGGTCTCTGAGTAGCGCCATCGACCGCCCCCATCGTCTTCAGGATGAAGGCCAGCAATCATCAGCTGCCAGCCTGCTGGCCTATGCAGAGCAGATAGAACCGCGGGGACCGGTACTTCGATCGCAAATTGACGCACTTGCTTCTCTCTTGAAAGAGGTTCAGACCCCGATAGCCGTAATTATCGAATCGGATAACCAGACTGACATTATTATCTATCATGTGGGGCGGATAGGCCCGGTACTCACCAGAGAGATAGCTTTGAAACCAGGCACTTACACCGTGGTCGGCAGCCGGGACGGATATCGGGATGTCAGAAAGCAGATAACCATCGGGCGTGATGGCAGTGAGTACCGTTACGATATAAGGTGTGAGGAAGCGATTTGAGCCGGTTTATTACGATCAGGCAGGTGGATGGCTCGGAGAAGCAATACTCTGATGGGGATCTGCCGCTCACCATCGGCTCAGCACCTGGAAACCACATTCAGCTTCCGGGCGGCGATCAACAGGCCGCCTACATCGATGATGCCCAGGGCCACTTGTTCATCCAACCCGCCGAAAATCTCACAGTCCCGCTGCTCCATAATGACCGGCAACTGCTGGAATCGGCCTGGCTCAAGTCCAAAGACAGAGTCTGGTGTAAGTCGTTCGTAATTCACTATGAACGCAGTGGTGACCGCATCCACTTCAGTGTTGCTGAGGAGCATGATGCCGAATCACCGGTTCTGACGCCACCGCTCGACCCACCTCCGGAAACAGTTCTGCAGGGGGATGCAGCAGAGGAGCTTCCTGTCGATATAGGGCGAACAGGGGGTACCTCTGGCAAAAAAAAGATGGCCATTGCTGTCTTTGCACTGATGTTCTTGGTGCTCAGCTGCGCAGTATTGTTCGTCCTTCTGGCTCGCCCTTTTGAACTGGTTGTTTCACCTGAGCCAGACTCGGTGGCTGTCTCCGGTTTTCTGCCAGTTGTTAAAATCGGCGGCCGCTATCTGTTGCTGCCGGTGGACTATTCGGTCGCCATTCAAAAAAAGGGTTATAAGGACTTCAGCACAGAGTTACGGGGCGAGCAAAGAGAAGCTGGATCACTCCAGGTGAAGCTAGAAGAATTGCCGGGCCTGCTGAATCTGCAATTGACCCCGCCCGACGGGGTGGAGATCTATTCTGGAGACCGGCTGCTCGCCACCACGCCGCCAAACACCATCCGGATTGCCCCCGGTCCACACAATCTCACCCTGAAAAAAGAGCGGTACCGTCCCTACACGACCGAGATCATCATCGAGGGCAGAGAAATTGTACGGGATGTCGAGGTTTCACTCGAACCCGATTGGGCCGACATCACCATCAACTCCAAACCGGAAGGCGCTGAAGTGGTGATTGACGGGACAGCGGCCGGCCCCGCTCCGCTTACCTTGGGGCTTCTCAGCGGTACTCATGAGATTGAGCTCAATCTGGTATCGTATACCTCGAGCAGCCGGCCGATCACCGTGCAGGCAGGTATCGAGGCGGAGTATGTCTTCGAAATGACCCCACTGCCGGGACAGTTGTCGCTGACCAGCAGGCCGGATGGTGCCGTGGTCAGTCTCGGTAATGATTATATGGGAATCACCCCGCTCTCTCTGAGTCTGCCGTCCAGAACTGTCCAGGAGATACGACTGTCAAGACCGGGATACCAATCAGTCTCCCGTTCTCTTACTCTTGCTCCGGGTGAAGAACGGAAGCTGCAGCTCGAGCTGGAACAGGAGCAGGGAGTTGTATTTCTCACCATCACTCCGCCGGATGCTTCAGTAAC
>JBPCUV010000303.1:0-8206 GCA_051010975.1 Desulfocapsaceae bacterium | reverse complement strand
GTATGGCCCTGGTGGGTTTTCTGGGATTTGCCTATATTGTTGGCATTGATCCAGCCCTTGGCCTGCTGAAAACCGTACCTTTCAGCACCTTATCAAGTCAGAATCTCAGCGTCATCCCCCTCTTTATTCTGATGGGTGCCTTCGCTTTCACCGCTAACATAAGTGAAGACCTCTATCGGGCAGTGCATAAATGGCTGGGACACTTCCGCGGCGGGCTGGCGATGGCAACAGTTGCCGCCTGTGCGTGTTTTGCGGCGATAAGCGGCTCTAGTCTGGCGACTGCTGCGACACTGGGCAAAGTGGCGATGCCCGAAATGAAAAAATATAAATACGATATGGCGCTCGCCACCGGTTCTGTCGCTGCCGGCGGCAGTATCGGCATCCTCATCCCGCCCAGTGTTATCCTGATAATTTACGGAATCATCACCGAGCAGTCCATCGGCAAGCTCTTTCTCGCCGGCTTCATTCCGGGTCTGCTCGAGGCGCTCTTCTATATCATCACCATAGTCATCCTCACCCGCATCAATCCTGCTTTGGGTCCCCGAGGCCCTCGAGCAACCATGGGAGAGAGGATGAGTTCTCTCTTGAGCGTCTGGGAGGTGGTCGTTTTATTCGTGGTGGTTATCGGCGGCATCTACTTGGGAGTTTTCACCCCAACCGAGGCGGCTGGGGTCGGAGCTTTTGGCACCTTCTGTTTTGCTATTTTTCGTAAAAAACTGACCTGGGCCACCTTTGGATCCAGTTTACTGCAGACCTGCCAGACGACAGGAATGCTATTCATGGTTGTACTGGGAGCAATGATCCTGGGATATTTTTTCTCGGTCAGCAGACTGCCGTTTGAGCTCGCCTCCTGGGTTGGAGAACTTACGGTAAACCGCTATGTCGTACTCGTGCTGGTTCTTTTGGCGGTAGGCATTCTCGGCTGCCTGATGGATTCGATGGCCATCGTACTGCTTACGGTACCGGTGTTTTATCCATTGATCCAGAATCTTGGATTTGATCCGATCTGGTTCGGCATTCTTGTCGTTCGGGTGACTGAAATGGGCTTGATCACCCCTCCAGTGGGACTCAACGTGTATATAATTCATGGAATTACCGGCGAGCCCATGGGGACCATTTTCAAGGGAGTGGTCCCTTTCATCATTGCCGATATACTGGAAATAATGCTGCTCATTGCAATCCCGGAGCTGACCCTTTTCCTGCCCGGGCTCATGGACGGATAGCCCGGATATTTCATGAAAAACCAATAGATTTTCCACCCTGCGGGCGAGTCCATACGACCCGTCATCCGGCGTCGCTTTTGGGAAAGGCATATTAAAGATATAGCCTCCTCCAGTCTCCTGGGCTGGCAGGCCACCTCAAGTGGTGAAATATCCAGCTTAACCGGATAAAAACTATTTGGAAGGGAAGATGAGGGGGAAGAGATTTTCCCTCGAATTTTTGTGGTGTTCCCTGACACGTGCTTTGGCAAGTTCGACATCTTTGAGACAGATTGCCTCAAAAAGCCTGTCATGCTCCCGCCTGATTTCTTCGATTCTACTCATGACCAGATCCTCGATTCGAAAACGAAGAAATATTTTCCGGCATAAATCCTTGTAACGTTGAGCCAGCAAATCATTGCCGGTCATCTCCATGATCGCCAGATGAAAATCGGTATCGAGGATAAACATCTTTCGGGTGACGTGGGTGGAGGTCAAATTCTCATAAGCCTGTTTGCAGCGCTCAACTTTCAGCAGATTCTTGTCAGTCATCTTGCGAATAGCCTGACCGATAAACCCGACTTCGAGCACCTCACGAACCTGGTACAGTTCTTCGGCTTCCTTCTTACTGAGTTTGTGTACGGAATATCCCTGGTTGGGAACAAAATCGAGATAGCCTTCCTGGGCCAGGATACTCAGCGCATTATTCACCGGTGTCCGGCTCACCTGCAGCCGTCTGGCCAGGTCGACAAAGACAAGACGCTGCCCCGGGACGAGCTCGTAGTTGAGCATCAAGTCGATTATCTTATGATAGACCTTGAGGGTGAGGTTTTTATTCTTCTTCAATCCGCCATCAGCAGGAAGTTATCGATCAGATTCCCCGCTTCACCTATTCGATGTTGTTCATGGTCATCAGCGGCATAACGCCAAATTGCTGAGTCAACCCCATATAATCGTTGTAGACCCACTCTTCGACAACTTTACCGTCTTTCCAGGTCGACACGGTGCAGCCTTTCATGGCAACTTCTCTCCCCGTCGGCGGAGCCTGAATTGTCGGTGTTTTACCTGTATGTCTGCCGGAAAGTATCAGTCTGGTAACCGTCTTGTCGCCATCAGTCAGGATTTCTTCAATTTCGATTTTAAAATTGGAGTAGGCACCACGCACTTCTTCAACAAACGTCTTATAATCAGCCAATCCTTGAACTTTTTTCATCGGTGGCTGATAACGCACATAGCCAGGGTCAATCAACTCATCAAGAATCTCAACCTTACCGAGGTTGTAGGCTTGCTCGATTAATTTCTGCATGTTCTGCTTAAGATTTCCAGGCATGGCCCATCCTCCTTGATGAATTTAAAATATATCTGGTTTTAAATTATCTGTTGACTGGTCCAGTAAAACACTGCAAGAGATGAGGCTAACTTCCTTTCATTGTAAACAGATCTGTAATTAAAGCAACTCTCTAAAGAGCTGTGCCGGGAGTGCTCGACGGCCCGAATTATACTGGTGGAAGTAGTTGACTAGATGTTAGGATAGATTGATAGAACGAGTAAGGAGCAGCAGAATCACTTTTCCTGTTCATCTAATATCAGTTGTTCGATGGAATTTGCTTGACAGTAATTATTTTGCGCGCGATATTGCATGTAATCCTGGGTTGTCGGAAGTGTTTTTCAGCCGTCTATATTGTCGGAATGAGAATTTAACCTCCCCGGGAACAGCGCAAAGATTAACTAAAACCATCTGGACTATTATTATATACAGTTCTCTATAGAAACATAGCGTGCAGTCGCTTTTAACCACTTTGTAATTGAACGATCGAAGTCTTGTTTTTGAGCTGTTCGGGTATCGAGCCGAACAAAAAATGATGGGTATTCAGCCAAGAAAAGATCAAGGAGGGGTTAACCGATGAAGAAAAGATCCATCTGGGCCATTGTGTCTCTTGCTGCAGTTGCTGTTTTTCTTTCTGGAATGGCAACTCTCGCCAGCGCACAGACGATTGAACTGACCTATGCAAATTTTTTCCCCCCGTTCCACATTCAGTCAAAACTTGCTGAATCTTGGTGTCAGGAGGTTGAGAAAAGAACCGATGGTGCAGTCAAGGTAACCTACTACCCTGGCGGCACGCTGGTTAAAGCTCCGCAAATCTACGATGGCGTCGAGCAGGGTATTGCCGATGTTGGCATGTCCGTTCTGGCTTACTCGAAAGGTAGATTTCCGGTTCTCGGTGCAATGGATCTGCCCATTGGCTACCCCAACGGAGTGGTTGCCACCAAAATTGCCAACGGCGTCCTCGACAAATTCAATCCCAAGGAGTTCGATACGACTCAGATCATGTTCCTGCACGGCCATGGACCAGGCATGATCCACACCAGGGATAAAGAAGTCAAGAATCTGGCCGATCTTGAAGGTCTCAAAATTCGGGCAACCGGAATGAGCGCCAAACTGGCCAAAGCTCTCGGGGCCACTCCTGTCAGCATGGGAATGCCCGATGCTTACCAGAGCCTGCAAAAAGGTGTGGTGGACGGCTGCGCCCATCCTCTAGAAGCCAACAAAGGTTGGAAGCTGGCCGAGGTACTCGAATATGTGGTGGACGAAAGCTCGGTGGCCTACACCACCACCTTTTTTGTAACCATGAACAAGGCAAAATGGGATTCGCTGTCACCTGAAATTCAGAAAACCATTTCCGAAATCAACATGGAATGGTCGGTAAAGCATGGTGAGGCCTGGGATTCCAGCGACGCTGAAGGTCGCAAATTCTTTACCGAGAAAGGCGGTAATTTTGTCACGCTCGATGATGCCGAGAAGAAAAAATGGCAGGAAGCTGTCAAACCGGCCATCGATGCCTATTCAGCCGATCTTGATAAAAAAGGAATTAACGGACAGGAAGTTATTGGCTATATCAAGTCAATGCTGAAGTAGTTGTCTAATTAACCAGGTACGCCCATAGAAGAATCGATCGGACAGGATAGTACATCTCCTGTTCGATCGGTTTACTTACCTGATCGTCAGTGATTAGTACGACCGATTACCTGATAACATAATGCACCCTTTCTGGACTTTTTTAAATAAAACCCAGCGGTTGATGAGGGGTGTATCCTCAGCGTGCCTGATGGGCATGGCGCTGATGACCTGTGCCGATGTCATATTGCGGGCCACGATCAATAAGCCGATATTTGGTTCTGAGGAGATCGTTTCCATTTTTGCCGTGCTCGCCATTGGCTTTGCCCTTCCCTATGCGCACCGGAAAGACTCGCACGTGGGCGTCGAGATAGTAGTCCGTCTGCTTTCCAAAAAAAATCAGGAAATCATTCGCTTAGTCACCAATTTATTCTCTTGTCTGCTCTTCCTGCTGCTGGCCTGGCAGATGTTTATCTATGCCCGGGTGATGCAGGGCTCCGGTGAGGTGTCGATGAACCTGGAGCTGCCAACCTACTGTTTCGTGTACGCCCTCTCCTTCTGCCTGTTCATCGTCTCCCTCTATATCCTGCAGGATATCATTTTTTTCTTTAGGGGAGATCGACAACAGAAATGAGTCCCTCGACAGTTGGCATTATCGGCATCCTGTTAATGCTGACCATCTTCATAACCAGAATGCCGGTTGCCTATGTTATGACCCTGGTTGGCGTCGGTGGTTTCAGTTATCTGATCTCAATTAACGCAGGCCTCAATCTTCTGCCTCGAGTTTTCTTCGATACCTTTTCATCCTATGAGCTGACTACCATCCCGCTCTTTGTTTTGATGGGACAGCTGGCATTCAACAGTGGTATCAGCAGAAGGCTCTACAATACTACATACACATTCTTAGGTAGTACCAGGGGCGGCCTGGCAATGGCCACCGTTTCCGCCTGTACCGCCTTTGGTGCAGTCTGCGGTTCCAGCCCTGCAACCGCAGCCACCATGGCCACCGTCGGTATTCCGGAGATGAAACGATTTAACTACTCCAACGAACTGGCAGCCGGGTCAGTTGCCTCTGGCGGCGGTCTGGGCATGATCATGCCGCCCAGTGTCGTTTTAATCGTTTATGGGATACTCACCGAACAGTCCATCGGTGCCCTGTTTGTTTCGGGAATCCTACCTGCCTTTCTGATGACCATCCTGTTTATCATATCGGTTTACATCACCTGCAGGATTAGTCCTGAAAAAGGGCCGAAAGGAGAGAGCTTTACCTGGAAACAGAAAATCAGATCGCTGGCCGGTTTGATCGACACCGTATTGATTTTCGTAGTCGTAATGGCCGGCTTGTTCGCCGGTTTTTTCACACCGACCGAATCAGCAGCCGTTGGCGTACTGGCCGTTCTAGTGGTATCGATTGTCCGCCGACAGCTCAGCTGGGCGGCTTTTGTCAAATCGCTTCACGAAACGCTGCAAACTTCCTGCATGATTCTTTTTTTGATCGCCGGGGCGATGGTATTCGGGAAGTTTCTGGCCGTCACCCGAATTCCATTTGACCTGGCAACCTGGATCAGCGGCTTCAACCTGCCCCCGTTTCTGATCATCTCCATCATCATCCTGATCTATTTTCTGGGCGGCTGCTTCATGGACTCACTCGGTCTGATTATGCTGACCATTCCGATCTTCTTTCCGATCGTCCTCAACCTCGGATATGATCCGATCTGGTTTGGCGTAATCATCGTTCTGGTAACCGAGATGGGGGTTATCACACCCCCGGTGGGCTTAAATGTCTATGTGGTATATGGTGTGGCTAAAAATGTCATGGAGGATATTACCCTTGAGTCTATCTTCAAGGGCATTGTACCGTTTCTGATAGCGGTCATTGCCGGTATCATCATTCTGATGATCTTCCCGCAGATTGTTCTTTTTCTACCCAACCTGATGTACTGAGCCGTCTCCTAGCTCAATACCGGTCAAAAGAGCGTCAGTTGTCGAACAACACCCTTTATAACCCATTTAACTAATGGTAATTACCTTGCAGGGCGCTTCCAGCAGTATAAACTGAGTATTAGACCCGAAAAACATTTTGCCGAGTCGGGAGCGTTTCTGGATGCTCATGATAATCGTATCGATATTGTTGGCTTCTGCATACTTCACCAGTTCCTCTCCGGTTGTAAACGCGGAAACCAGTACTTTGGTTCTGCAGGATACGGAGGCGGGGGTAAACACCTGGTCCACGTAGTCCTTAAGCTTTCTTTCTGCCTCCTCGAAGACCTCCAGCGGCATTTTGTCTTTTTCAGAAACACAGCTCACCAGGTCAACTGAGGCGCCAAAGACCTTAGCCTGTTCAAGTGCAATTTCAAGCGCCCGCTGATGCGCCGCAGTATTTTTGCAGTAAAGTAGGATTTTCAATTCCGGCCACTCCTTTTGCATTCTTTTCTGGACATATTACATGTAATATCCATAGTAATGATCTTACAGAATCAGGTCAACAAGACAATACAAAACCGCTCACTTTAGTGAGTATAAATGATTATATTGACCGACTGAGATATAACCATTTTTGCAGTAGCAGTTGGTAATGAAACCATTTTTCAGGCAGTACTTCCTAAAATACGGAGACTTGAATGAAACTGGCAAGCTTTGTCCACAATGGTAAGCAACGCCTCGGTGCCGCGGCTGGAGAAACATCGCTGCTGGACCTGCAATCACACTGGCCTGCAGATCGCCGGGCTCCGTTTTCGATGATCGAATTCATCGAACTCGGAGAAGAAGGACTGCAGGTGGCCAGCAATGCCCTAGCCAAGGCGAAGAGCTCTGAATTGATCTCCGTTGATGAGGTTGAATGGCTGCCTCCCGTGGTCAGGCCAGGGAAAATCTGCGGGATTGCAATGAATAATTCGGCCAGCAATGCCAGGAAGATTGCCGCCCCGGATCACCCGGCCTTTTTCATCAAACCATCTTCCTGCCTGGCTGGGCACCGGCAGCCTCTTACCATGCGGACCTACTACGGCAGCATGCATCCGGAACCGGAACTGGCTGTCGTTATGGGTAGAACTACCCGTGACGTGGACGCCGTTGACGCTCTTGCTCATGTGTATGGCTACTCGATCTTCAACGATATTACCGGCAACCAGATGAGAGCCGAAGATATGTTCCATTACTACGCGCTCTATGGCTCAAAAGACGACCCCGACAAGCTCGAACGGCGGGAACAACATCTCTCCTATGCCGGCAGGTACAAGGGAGCCGACAACTTCGGAGTGTTGGGGCCTTGGCTGGTTTCTGCCGATGAGGTTGGCAACCCCGACGATCTTGGCGTCACCTGTTCGGTCGGAGGGGAAATTGTCGCCGAGGACAGCACCCGCTACTACAATTACAAAGTTGCCGAACTGATCAGCTTCATCAGTCAGTTCCACACCTTGATTGCTGGCGACATTATCTCCTGTGGTACCGCCTTTAAACCATCTGAACAGAGAAAATCTATCCATCATGCAAACTTCCTGATTACTGGCGGACCGGTGGAAATTACCATCGAACGGCTTGGCACCCAACAAAATCCTGTGATTGTAGAGAACAGGGAGATCGGTAAATGGAAACTGAGCTGAAAATCTCTGATCTGCAGGTAATCCGGCAGGAGATTAATGATTTGAACAACGATTTCTGCTACTATCTCGACCACGGTATGGTTGATGAGCTCGTTGAGCTGTTCTGTGAAGATGCGCTCTACACCCACGGTCAGCGGACAAGCAGCGGGAGAGAAGAGATCAGGCAGCTGTTCAAGGGCAGAGGAGCAAAAAACCGTACCTCACGCCACATCCAATCCGGATTGAGAATTCAGGTAAGAGATTCCGCCCATGCCGCCGGCCAAAGCGTCTGCCTCACTTTTGGTGCCGATGCCCAGCCTCCCGTCTCCCCTGCGACCCCCTACCTGGTCGCCGATTTCATCGATGAATATCAACTCTGTGATGACGGCCGCTGGCGTATCTGGAGGCGTCACATAGAGCGGATTTTTGTTGCCGAAGACAATAGAGGCCCGGAGGGGCAAATTAAAGGATAAGATTATGAAGACAAGGCTCATCTGTGCCTCCCACAGCCCGTTGATGTACTGCTACAA
>JBPCUV010000302.1:0-7443 GCA_051010975.1 Desulfocapsaceae bacterium | reverse complement strand
TATCAGGAAACACCTTCATCTGCCTTAATTCAAATTCACAGAAGTTTCCAGTTCTAATGTTAACTTTTGTGTAGCCGAAAAAGTGATTACTCAGTTAAGGTATCCTTTGTTAGGAGTAAGCTGTTGTAAATTGATGTTCATTCCTGGACTACCCAAGCAAATTTCAAGGGAGATAACTGATGAAAACGTCAGGATTTAAAGCCGTATGTATATTGTTTCTATGCTTCACAGCCTGGCTGCCCCTGCATGCGAACGCTGAGGAAAAACCCAATATTGTTCTGATTTTTTTAGACAACTTTGGCTGGGGGGAGCCTGGGTTTAATGGTGGGGGAATCGTGAGAGGTGCAGAAACTCCGGAGATGGACAAACTGGCAGACGAAGGTCTCCGGCTCACCAACTTCAATGTAGAGGCACAGTGTACACCATCGCGTTCGGCTATTATGACCGGCCGTTACGCCATTAGAAGCGGCAATGGCGTCGCGCCAATGGGCAGCGGTGTCTATGGCCTGGTGCAGTGGGAGGTTACCATGGCGGAGATGCTTTCAGATGCCGGCTACACAACAGGTATGTACGGAAAATGGCACCTCGGCCGTACCGAGGGGAGATTCCCGACCGACCAGGGGTTCGATGAATGGTACGGTATTCACAACTCGACCGATGAGTCGACCTACCATAGTCGGCCCGGCTTTGCCGAAAGTGGCGTGGAAGAAACTTATGTCATGGACGGGAAGAAAGGCGAGGTACCTACAAAAGTGCGACCTTACCGACTGGATTACAGGCCAATCATCGACAAAGACCTGACGGATAAGGCGATCGATTTCATGGAACGCAAAGCTAAAGAAGATAAGCCGTTCTTTGTATTTCTCCCCTACACTGCGACTCACTTTCCTACGATGGTTCATCCAGATTTCGAGGGCAAGTCCGGCAATGGGGCCTGGGCTGATATGCTGATGCAGATCGACGCGTACACTGGTCGTATACTCAAGTCGGTCGATGATCTGGGCATTCGAGAAAACACCATCGTCATCTTCACCGCAGACAACGGGCCTGAGATGGCGCACGGCAACAACATGGTCTCACTCGAAACCACCAGCCAGGGGAGCCCAGGCCCTTGGCGCGGCACCCTTTTTACAAGCTTTGAGGGAACCCTGCGGGTTCCCTTCGCCATCCGATGGCCCGGCAAGATACCAGCTGGAAAATCGAGTGACGAAATTGTCCACGAGATGGATCTCTTCCCAACCCTGGCAAAAATCGCCGGTGGAAAAGTACCGGACGACCGCATGATTGACGGTATCGAAATGAAGGATTTCTTTATGGGCAAGGAGAAAAAGTCCGGGCGTGAGTCGGTTATCGTATACATGGGCAACGATGTCTATGGCATAAAGTGGCGGAACTGGAAGCTCCACCTTAAAGAATTGGACACGGTCTTCGGTGAGGTAAAGGAATACGGCATGCCTAAACTTTACAACCTCCACCGTGACATGTCAGAGCGGGAAAACGTCTTCTTTGCCGACACTTGGGTTCCTAAGGCGGCAATGCCCAAAATTGCCGAGCATGCTTTAACACTGCAGAAAGAGCCGCCGATCAAACCGGGGACACCAGATCCGTACGTTCCAACGAAATAGTATTAATATTAAGCCTGCAGTAAGGCTACCCTTCCTGCTGCAGGCTATGTACCAGGAGGCAAAGCCTTCATAATCAAGTTGTAATTGGTACAATATCGTAGTTTCTCATAGGAGAGTTGATCCTCTGTTTCCATATCTGGATAAAACTTAGGACCTTTCTCAACGAGAGGAATATCTAGCTGACAAATACAAATATCGGCCGACAGGAGGGAAAGATAAAATGATCCCCAAGAAGCAGAGATATGTCAGTACTATATTTATACTGGTGATCTTTTCATTACTGGCAGCTAGCCCCTTGTTTGCAGGATTTGGTGGTCACAATATGAAAGGTGATTTCGGATTGCTTTCAGCAAGTCAGCCTCCTCCTGGCTTTTATGCGATGGCTCCAATGTATTATCGCTATGAGGCCGACAACCTGAGAGATAGTGATGGAGACAAAATCTCCATTGACCCTCAGGAGAGGGGCACACTGGATGCAAATGCCTACATTTTCGGCTTGATTTGGGTTTCAGAGTTTGAAATATTTGGTGCCAATTACAGTTTTCAAATATTCCCAGCGTTTACCGACAATGCAATGGAGGCCCCCATACTTGGTTTGAATGAGAGTGTTAGCACCGGTTTTGCGGATCTCTATTTCCAGCCGATCAACCTGGGCTGGCATACAAATCGGGCAGATTTCTTAACGGGTCTCGGCATATACGCCCCAACTGGTGAATATGAACAGGATGGTTCGGATAATACAGGCCTGGGCATGTGGAGTCTGGAGTTTTTTGCAGGTGCAACACTGTATTTTGATGAGGCAAAGAGCTGGCATATTTCCACTAACGCATATTATGAAACGCATTCAGAAAAAGAAGACTCAGACATCACTGTCGGGGATATACTCACTTTGGAAGGCGGGTTGGGTAAGTCATTTATGGATGGAGCTGTCAGTGTCGGTGCCGCTTATTACGCACAGTGGAAGCTGGAGGAAGATGATATTCCAAATCTCGATTTACTTCCAAGCGACAGGAACGTGGGTAAACACAATGTTTACGGCATTGGCCCAGAAATATCACTGCCACTGGCAACCAGCAAGAAACTGTATGGTTTTCTTAATGCTCGTTACTTTTGGGAATTCGATGCTAAAAGCACCTTCGAAGGAGAATCCTTGGTTGTAACTCTTACCTTCCCGATACCGAGTGTGCCGTTGCAGTAACGTGATATTTCTAATACAACGACAGAAAGTGCTTAATCATTGGTCTCTTGGTCTCTTCTCTTGGTGTGCTGTATTTGATGTCAGTAGATGGAAGTTAATCTGGAAATATTTATCTCTGCTATCAAAACCTTTCTCTAACATTTCTTTTCTGCTCATTATGTTAATACTAAATGACTGGCAACTAGAGTAGATAAATAGTATTTTTGAATGACGGTTAAATCAGGTTAGGCACTAAATCTTGTAATCAGTAACATCTAGCAATAGTACCAGCCAACCCATAGGAGGCAGTCATGAATTTTACGGGTAAGTTCGCTCAATCATTTGTTTCACTTGCAGCAGTATTGCTGGCACCAACTTTTATCGCAGCAATGGACATTGGAGGCGCTGATCCCGCTGAACTAGGTAAATTATACCCCGGAAAAACCTATTCACCCTACGCCCAGCGATCATTCCCAAGCAAAGTGTATTGGGGTGATACCCACGTGCATACCGGCCTTTCACTTGATGCCGGGCTGTTTGGCAATATTCTCGGCCATGCGGATGCCTATCGCTTTGCCCTTGGTGAAGAAGTAGTATCTTCGACCGGCTTACCAGTCAAACTATCCAGACCACTGGACTGGATAGTAATCACTGATCATTCCGACATGATGGGTATTGCCACTGACATCCAGAAAGGTACACCCAACGTTATGGCTGTTCCCAAAGGGAGGGAATGGGCTGAAGGCTTTCAGAAAGGCGGCGAGGCGGCGGGCAAGGCTGCATTTGACTTGATCACCAACTTTTCTCAGATGACAATTCCTGAGGAACTTGTCAAACAGTACTCTCCCGGCTCTTCCGTCTACAATAGTCTTTGGGACGATATAACAAGAACTGCTGACGAGTATAACGATCCGGGGAGCTTTACCGCACTGATCGGGTTCGAGTGGACCTCGGTCCCCAAGGGATTTAACCTGCATCGTAACGTGATCATGCGTGATGACGGTGTTCGAGCCCGTATGGTAATCCCGCTGACGACCCAGCCTCCGATCGGCACCCAGAATCCCCTCGATCTGTACAAATGGCTTGACGAGTATCAGGCGAAAACCGGCGGTCAGGCTTTTGCCATCGCCCACAACGGTAATCTCTCCAATGGCTGGATGTTCCCCATGGAAGCGACCTATGCCGGTGGAACGGTGGATCAGAGTTACGTAGAGCAAAGGGCCAAATGGGAACCGCTCTATGAGATCACTCAGATCAAGGGTGACGGAGAGACACATCCGTTCCTGTCAACCACTGACGAATTTGCCGACTATGAGACCCTGGACGCGGGAAATCTTGATCTTACTGAGCTCAAGAAAGATGATATGCTGCAGCGTGAATATGCCAGAGAGGCCCTGAAAAACGGCTTCGTTCTCGAAGAGAAACTCGGTACCAACCCTTACAAGTTCGGACTGGTCGGGGCAACCGACACTCACACAGCTTTATCCACCGCCGAGGAAGATAACTTCTTTGGGAAATCGACCAGTGTTGAACCATCAAAAACCCGGGTAGAGCACCCGTTCGTAAAATCAGAACTTGGTGCTATCGAAGGGTACGAGTTGGCTGCCTCGGGTTACCAGGCGGTATGGGCCCAGGAAAACACCCGTGAGGCTATTTTCGATGCAATGAAGCGCAAAGAAACCTATGCAACGACTGGTCCCCGAATGCTGGTACGCTTTTTTGGCGGGTGGGATTTCGTTGCCGATGATATCAGAAACCGTGCTCCGGCGTTCATTGGCTACCAGAAAGGAGTTCCGATGGGTGGTGATCTTTCTCCCGGATCTGGGGATAAAGCTCCAAGTTTCATGGTTGTCGCACTCCGTGACCCGATCGGTGCCAACCTCGATCGAGTCCAGATCATCAAGGGCTGGCTTGACAAGGACGGGAAAACCCACGAACGGATTTATGATGTGGCTGTATCGGATAGCCGAGAAATCGGACCCGACGGGCGCTGCAAGACCCCGGTTGGCAATACGGTTGATATTGAAGCAGCAACTTGGACCAATACTATCGGCAGCTCTGAGCTCATGGCACTCTGGGCCGACCCCGATTTTGATCCAAATGTGAAGGCTTTCTACTACGCCAGAATATTAGAGATTCCGACACCTCGGTGGATACTTTATGACAAACTCCGCTTAGGTGCTGAAATTCCTGAAGGGGCTGCATTGATCCACCAGGAGAGGGCCTACACCAGTCCGATTTGGTATACGCCTTAACTTTGTTATAAACAGTATTGACTGAGGTAGATTTATCAATTCTACCTCAGTCAACATCATTATGTGGCCAGTGGCAAGGTCACGTTTCTCGCCTAATTTGTACACCTGAGATAATTCCTGACTGTCTCTATCGGACCAAAAATCTGTAAGACGAAGATGAATAGGAAGAATTTTCAGAAGAGCTAGTGCCTCTCGAACAAGAGATTGTCAGAAAGAACATTAACATTCACTGTAGTTTTCTCCTAATATCGAGCAGTATTTCATTGTCCCTAAATCAACTACATTTATTATATATGGTAAGAGATTGTCCATAGATCAAAGCTCAATCTCTCTTCTATCCAGAAGTCTAGTCACAACAAGAACCCTCACAGGTGAGTAAAAGGGGCAATGTTTTCATCCATCAGTTCATAATCTATTCGAGGTAAGGCAGAATGGAACATAGACGATTCAGTGTTTCACCTGAGCGCTACAAGGTTGTACTCCTAGAAATCTCCGACGGATCTGAACCTGCAATGCGTTTCTATATCATGGTTGCCTTATCAACCATGATTGCTAGTTTCGGTCTAATTACCAACAGCACTGCGGTTATCATCGGGGCGATGCTGGTAGCCCCCCTGATGACGCCAATTTTTGGCATTGCTCTTGCCCTTATACGCAGCGATGGTGTCCTTTTCGGGAGGGCGCTCAAAGCCGAAATTGCAGGGGTCGTTGCGGCAATTTTAATGGGCGTGATTTTGGGATCAGTTTATCCAGCACTTGAACCAACGCCTGAGATGATCGCCCGGACCAAACCGCAGCTGTTCGATCTCCTGATTGCGGTCTTTTCCGGTTTAGCAGGGGCCTATGCGCTGCTGGATGAAAAGATTAGTCCTGCTTTGCCAGGTGTAGCGATTGCTACTGCGATCGTACCCCCCCTTGCCAATACTGGATTATGTTTTGCCTTAGGTGAATATGCGGCCGGTGTGGGATCTTTTTTGCTGTTTTTTGCTAATTTTCTTTCGATTCTATTAGTGGCTTCCGTTGCTTTTTGGCTTTTCGGTATGGCCGGTAATTTGAGCAAACTCGATAAAAAAACCCTGATCAAACGATTTTGGTTTCCAACTTGTTGTTTTATTCTCGTCGCCATCTTTCTGACCAACACTTTGATGAGCATCGCCAGACAAAATCACATACAGGAGACTGTTTTAGCCACGCTGGAACAACATCTCTTGCAGTTTCAAGATACCGTTCTAGACGGTGCAAAACATAATGAAAGGGATGGAGTCATTTATGTCCTGGCTGAGGTTCATTCCTCTGGAGCAATGTCGCCAATCCATGTGGCGAGTCTAGAAAAACGCATAGAGAATGCCTTGAATCAGGAAACAAGTCTAATTGTTCGCACCAAACTGGCCAAGGAAATTTCAGCCATAGGGGCCAATATTCAATTAAGAAAGCAGAAACTTGACGGCTCTTTTATCAGTCAATCAGTGCCACCACATGTTAAAGACGCCAAGATAGTCGATACCACTATTCGTAATTTTTTAGCTTCTATGGCTGGTTACACAATTGATAAAGTTAGAACCTTCGAAGTGGATGATACCTCTATCTTTCTTGCAACCATTCATGGAGTAACAGCACCAAATCAACAGAACATAGAAGAAATCGAGGCTCTCCTTCGCCAGGAACTTGGTAGGTCAAATGTGCGCTTGGTTTTCAACTTCATCCACTCCAGTCTCTATGATCGTTCAGGTCTGATTCGATTAGAGTTTTCTGGCTTACTACCCAGTCAAGGTTCTCAGGGACAATCAGTGATTGACTGTGTCGATTTTCTTAAAAAGGAACTTACTGCCATGTCCGAGGTTGCTGTTTCTGGTGTTAACTACGATGTTGTAGATGGGAGTTTGTTTGTCTTGATTGATACTCTTGGACCAAAGATATTATCACCAGAAGAGGTAAACAAATTACAGGAGCTAGCTACCAGAAAAGTGGGAATACCGGTTGAGCTCTTTATCCATATGAAAACTGAAACTGTGGTAACATCTATTGGGCATGAATCTTTCTCGGTAGTTTCAAGAGATGGGTTTGGGAGGCAATTGCCATCAATTAAAGAGGATGTCCGTGAGATAATGTTAAAAGCAAATATGTAGAAAATACCGTTAAGTCACTAGAACCTTGCCACGGGAAATATTTGTCCGGAATCATATGGTAGGAATTTAGATTGATAGAATAGGGTTATCAATAGTTGCACACCAGCGGCACTTCCACTTCCATCAGAACATATTGCAATTATTGATAACCCTGAAGAACTGAAGTGCGGAGCGGAGTACTCTCAGAGGTGTAGTGCTATGGGGATTGGATGCGGTTTTCCTGTGGTGCTCATCGGTCCAGAATTACCTCTGAGGAGCAG
>JBPCUV010000301.1:0-2596 GCA_051010975.1 Desulfocapsaceae bacterium | reverse complement strand
GTGGTGAACAACAAAAATAGAACCGCGGTAATTATGCTACACCTTTTCATTGCATCTGCCTCCTCAGTTAAGGTTGGTTAGTCCGGCCCCCTGAGCTTCTGTCAAGACGCAGCCCGAGTTCTCGGATTCCCATTACAAAAAGTCTTTTCAGCCTTGTACGTCTGCTTCAGACCCGATTATCCGTAAAACACTGCGGCGGTTATATACCGCCATTGCAGCATTCGTCTCAACTTCAGTAAAGCAATTGCCATGCCATTCGAGATAAAACTCAAATTTCGTCACTTCGCCATGATTTAACATGGATTGAAGAAGGTTTTTGTAAACGAAAGGCTGGATTAACAGACCACCACCGTGTATCAAATTTGCTACTTGTTGCAGATATGCTACACTAACTGACTGCTTTATTCTCACTATAGCGGTGTATCCATATCCCGGAATAAAAACCTCAAGCGATCTGTTCCCGCCTCTTACTTTCTGTTCCTCGCCTGTGTAGTTCCGGATCATCGATTGGCACTGAATTTGCTACACAATGTTAGAAAGATTTGATTTTCGGTAGTTCAAACCGCTCTCACCGCAGCTTACGGGGACGAGCCCTGTTCTACATTTCATGGAGGGTAACATGCTCGAAATAAAGGGATCAATTGCTGTTGTTACAGGAGGTGCCAGCGGAATCGGCCTGGCCTTTGCGAGATATTGGATTGCAGGTGGCGGCAAGGCGGTTCTGGCCGACATATCCGAATCTGCCCTCGAGGCGGCGCAAGCTGAGTTCGGCGATAGTGTGGTTACGCTTGCCTGCAACGTAACCAACGAAACAGACAGCCAGAAGCTTGCGGAAACGGCCATTGCAGCCTTTGGAAAAATAAATCTCGTCGCTCCGTTTGCCGGCATCATCAAAGACGGCTTGATGGTATCCCCCGATCGCGAGACAGGGAAAGTGAGCTCAAAAATGTCGCTTGACCAGTTCCGTGCTGTTATCGACGTCAATATAACCGGTGTGTTTCTCACCGTTCGTGATTGTGCCGAGCAGATGATCAACAACGGCGACAGGGGCTTGATCTGCCTGGTATCCTCCACCGGTTCTCTGGGCACCGCAGGGCAGATCAACTACTCTTCATCAAAAGCTGCGGTTTCGGTGATGCCCAAAGTCATAACCGCAGAATTTTTCAGGCGGGGAGTCTCCGATCGTCTCCGCTGCGTTGCCATAGCACCCGGCTATGTGGCCACCCCGATCCTTGAAGGTATGAACCAGAAGGCGCTTTCCAGAATATTGGACAATGTCCCCATAGGGCGCCTGATCGACTCCGACGAGGTTGCATCCCTCGTGTGTGAACTCTACCGCAATGAGGCTCTTGCAGGTGATGTCTTTTATATCCACGGCGGCCTGAGAATGGGATCGAAAGGGTGAGGCCGACGATTCTTAAATACGTTGCGATACATAAAATTTCCGACAGGAGAGAATTATGAGCAGTGTCAGTATAATAGGAGCCTACAACACCAAATTCGGCGCCTTTGTGGAAAAAAACAAGGAAACCGGTGCGGTGACCGATACCAAGACCTACTATGAGTTTTTGATCGAAGCGGGGCGCGGAGCGCTGGAGGATGCCGGCTTGGAAGCCGGGGATATTGACGGCATCTGGGTGGGGGCCTGTTCCCCGTCGCTGTTTGTCAACCAGGAGCATGTCGCTCCGCTTGCCCTGGAGGTGGCTCCTGAAGAATTCCGTTTTCTGCCTACAACCAGGACCGAAGGCGCCTGCGCATCGTCGTCGGTAGCGCTTTACAACGCTGCCTGGGCCGTGGAGTCCGGTCGATTCAAAAAAGTACTGGTCATCGGGGTTGAGAAAATGACGCTGCTGAGCACCAGAGACACCACCCACACACTCGCCTGCTCTTCATACTGGCCGGAAGAAGGTTCACGGGGCATGACCTTTCCCGGACTCTTTGCCGAGTACGCCAAAGGCTATATGAGTCATTATAATTATGCGCCGGAAGAACTGCGAAAGATGCTGGCCTCGGTATCGGCGCTGGCCTACAGAAACGGTGTTGAAAACCCCCTTGCCCACTTCGGCAGGAACAGTCCTCCCGACCGGCTCGGCCTGTTCAGTCCAGAAGCGATCCTGAACCTGCCCGATGAAGGGAAAGGGTCGAATCCGATGATCACGGATCCCTTACGTCTGCACGACTGCTCGCTGATATCGGACGGTGCCGCGGCAGTTGTGTTGGCCGACACGGATGAAGCCCTCTCGATGAGTTCACGGGTCGTTGAGCTGGCGGGATTGGGCATGGCCACTGAGCGGCTGGCGGAAAGCGCGCGGCCCAACATGCATGAACTGATTGCCGGCAAGATCGCCGTTGACCGTTCTTTTCAGGAAGCCGGGATAGCCATAGACGATGTCGATTTTGCCGAAGTCCACGATTGCTTTACGATAAACCAGCTGCTGTGCACTGAAGCACTGGGGCTCTCGGCGGACGGGCAGGCCGGCTGGGATTATATTGACGGCCGCTTTCAGTCCGATGACGACTGTCCGGTCAACCTGTCCGGGGGGCTGAAGGCCAAAGGGCATCCCGTCGGGGCCACCGGCACGTCAATGCATGCCCT
>JBPCUV010000300.1:0-13060 GCA_051010975.1 Desulfocapsaceae bacterium | reverse complement strand
GGTATAGATGAAACGAAAAATCTGGCTCAAAAGGCCGTTGAACATGCCAAAAGAGCCCTCGACGGTTTCGGTCAGCAAGCCACGCCGCTTATCCAACTGGCCGACTACATCTATGCCAGAACTCACTGAACCAATCATTCGAGATAATTAATTTCCCGCCTTTCCTGCACATTTTCATTTGCTGATTTTTTTTACTGATTATTGTATAGCAGATTCGAATAACTACATTGTGGAATACTTATAGATGCTGCTACCTTCAACAACAAATACAATCGGACAAACCAATCTGCTCGATAGGATTGAGAGCCCCAAAGACATTCGGTTGCTGCACAGCTCCGATCTGGACCTGCTGGCTGAAGAGATTCGTGATTTTTTGATTAAATCAGTCGCCGTTACCGGCGGCCATCTCGGCCCCAGCCTTGGTGTTGTCGAGCTCACTCTGGCGCTGCATTATGTATTTGCTACCCCTGTCGACAAGCTGATCTGGGATGTTGGCCACCAGAGTTATGCCCATAAACTGATTACCGGACGGCGAGATAGATTTCATACTTTGCGGCAATATCAGGGGATCAGCGGATTTCCCAAGGTGAGCGAGAGTGAATACGACAGCTTCGAGACGGGGCATTCATCCACCTCGATTTCAGCCGCTCTAGGTATGGCTCTGGCCAAGGATCTCAAAGACGATCCGGCTAAAACCATTGCCGTTATCGGAGATGGTTCGATGACCGCAGGCATGGCCTTCGAAGCCTTGAACCAGGCTGGTGACATCAACAAAAATCTAATCGTTATTCTCAACGACAACGAGATGTCTATATCACCGAACGTCGGTGCCTTGAGTAGTTTTCTGAGCCGCAAACTTACCGGTAGAACCATGCGGCGTCTCAAGGATCACCTGGTTGACCGACTCGGCCAATTGTCCAATGTCGGGGAGAATATCCTCACCGTCCTGAAAAAGAGCGAAGACAGCTTTAAGAGTTTTTTCACTCCGGGAATGCTTTTTGAGGCACTGAAATTTGACTATGTCGGACCGCTCAACGGTCACAACCTAGAAGAACTGATCGAAACCCTGGAGACGGTAAGAGATACCCAGCAGGGGCCAGTTTTAATCCATGTTTTGACCACCAAGGGAAAAGGCTATGAACCGGCCGAGAGAAGCCCGGGCCTGTTTCACGGAATCGGCCCCTTCGAGTCGGAAACCGGTAAGGCCAAACCTAGCGGCGGTTCAGTATCCTACACCAAGGTATTTGGTGACACCCTCACTGAGATTTCCCGCACCAACGACAAAATAGTGGCCATATCGGCTGCCATGGTCACCGGGACAGGACTAAGCGACTTCGCCCAGTCCTACCCTGAGCGCTTTTTTGACGTCGGCATCGCCGAACAGCATGCCGTCACTTTCGCCGCAGGACTTGCCAGTGAAGGATTTCATCCGGTGGTGGCGATCTATTCGACCTTTTTTCAAAGGGCCTACGATCAGATCATACATGACGTATGCATCCCCAATCTGCCGGTAACCCTGGCAATTGACCGGGCAGGAGTAGTCGGCGCCGATGGACCAACCCATCACGGTGTCTTCGATCTCAGCTTTTTACGGAGCGTTCCCAATCTGGTACTGATGGCTCCAAAGGATGAGGAAGAACTCAGACACATGCTCTATACCTCCCTCAATTATCCTGGACCCTCAACCCTGCGCTACCCGAGAGGTAGCGGTGAAAAGGTCGAACTGGGCTCAGAACTGGTAAATCTGGAGATAGGCCAGGGAGAACTGCTGCGAAAGGGAAAGGATATTCTTCTGCTGCCCATAGGTAACCGGGTACACCCAGCACTTCGGGCTGCCCAAGGACTCGAGAAACTGGGTATCGATGCCTCGGTAATCAATCCACGCTTTATCAAACCGCTGGACACCGAATTGATCTGTGATGTGGCCTCATCGACCGGCAGAGTAATAACCATCGAGGATAATGTCAGGCAAGGCGGTTTCGGCAGCAGCGTACTGGAATTGTTCAGCCGCTGCGGACTTTTAGTAAAAACAAGCCTTCTTGCCCACCCCGACCGCTTTATCGAACACGGGCCACAGAAAACTTTGTGGCGTAACAGTTCCATTAACTCGGTGGCCATAACCGAGGCGGCTCTGAAACTCATGACTCGTTGACCAAAATCAGCTCCCTGTTCTCAGCTCTTCTGGCAACATATGTTGCTGTGGAACTAGGCGTCTAACTTGAAATAGTCTCTATACCAGTCAACAAACCTGGCCACCCCATATTCCAGGGTAGTACCCGGACGATAGTCCAGATCGCGCACCAGGTCGTCCACATCGGCATAGGTTGCCGGCACGTCTCCCGGCTGCATATCGAGCAACTTCTTTTGCGCTTTGATACCAAGACAGTCTTCCAGCACTTCTATGTAGCGCAGCAGCTTTTCTTTATTGTTGTTGCCGATATTGTACACCCGGTAAGGACAGTAGGAGGTGGCCGGATCAGGCGACAAACCTGACCATTTAGGATCGGCTGTGGGAACCTTGAAAATAACTCTATAAACGCCTTCAACTATGTCGTCTATGTAAGTGAAGTCTCGCTCCATATCGCCGTGATTGAAAACGTTTATGGGTTCCCCCGCCAGCATAGCTTTGGTGAACAGAAAAAGTGCCATATCCGGCCTTCCCCAGGGACCATAGACAGTAAAAAACCTGAGACCGGTGGTAGGCAGATTATAGAGGTGACTATAGGTATGGGCCATTAACTCATTGGCCTTCTTCGAGGCAGCGTAAAGTGATACCGGATGATCGACGTTGTCGTGGACAGAGAACGGCATGTTGATGTTGGCCCCGTAAACAGAACTGGAAGAAGCATACACCAGATGCTTCACTCCGCTATGACGGCAGCCTTCCAGAATATTGACGAAACCGACCAGGTTGGTATCGACGTAGGAATGGGGATTGATCAGCGAATACCTGACTCCGGCCTGGGCGGCAAGATTGACCACGGCATCAAAGGAGTACTTCTGAAAGAGCTTCTCCATAGCCCCGCGATTGCTCAGATCGAGGTTTTCGTGAACGAAATTCTCACCGGCGGCAAGGGCTGCCATGCGATCTATCTTCAACTGCGGATCATAGTAGTCGTTTATGTTATCCAGCCCCACGACTTTTACCCCCTGCTCTGTCAGACGCTGGCTCAGGTGGGCACCGATGAAACCGGCAGCACCGGTGACAAGAATGGTATTCATATAAGATCCCGCTTCGGTTTAATTGAATGGTTCACTGATTTCAAACAATCAGGAGAGTAATAGATCGCTGGCTGAAGAGAAAATTAATCGTCAAAATCGCCTTCCGGCCCCTTATCAACCTCGAGTGTCTGGGCCCGCGCGATGATTTTTTCTCTGGTCCAGTTAGACGGATCTTCGATGCGTGAGGCTTCAGCGCCAATGTCATGCGAATCCGCCTCGACCAGCAATTCCATGGCCAGCGGGGCTGTATCTGAAGCATTGAAAACATCGACCAGCATAGAATAGATAAACTCTTCCACACGTTTGACCATCCGTCCCCGGACTCCGTGGGGCTGAGCCATCAGCCAATTGTCCACCGGCAGGTTGAGATTCTTATAATTCCCACCGCTCCAGCCTTTTTCCTCGGCATATGAGACCATCCGCCGCCACATATCCTCCGTAACCCCCTCACCTTCGACCTTCTTGAAGCTGCCGTCGCTGTCGGTGATGGCATTGCCATTATCGTTGACCTCAACCCCCCAGGATACCATCTGCAGGGCGGTCGCTACATTGGCTTTGGTCGTTGTGGTTCTGGAAGCAATCTGACGAAGTTTCTCGGAACTATTTCCTGATGTACCATGCTGTGCGCCAGAGACCTTGTAAGCTGACAGATGTTCATGAATTCTGGCTGTCAGCTCCACTTGAATACCTTCACCGCTTGCCTCGATGCCATGGGCGGAACCGTTGTTAAGAGCGATCCAGTCAGGGAATATGTCATGGGCATTGAGTCCACCAATCAAGAAACCGGCGTCATCAACGGTGGACAACCCCTGATTACCTTTAATCTCTCCGACTTCAGTTTCCAGTCCTGCCCAGGCTGGAATGTACGAATTAAGTTCCAGGTTAGCCAGCAGGTTAAGATCATCGGGCATGTGGGAAGCGTCGACGGCAATGGAGGTAATGCCTGCATCAAAGATGGTGGGTATTTCAACCTTGGCGATGGTCACGTCAGCTTCCGATTTAAGGCCGTAATGATCGGCATGCACCGCCACTGGAATAGTAATTCCCAGGTGATTGCAGGAAGAATCTACCAATCTGGCGATATTCCAGAAATTGACCGGGCAATAATTTGATTCCGATTTGGCTATTTCTACAATCAGTGCGGCATTGGCACGCTGAGCAGCAAGCAGGGCACCCTGGATAACAAAATAATTCCTCCCGTTTGCTGCAATGGTCATAGCCTGGTCTTTCCTGGCAAGAGCTCTGTTGACCACCTTGCCGCTTACCAGCAGTCCTCTCGAGTGAGGAAACAGTTTTCTCACATTCGGCGGTCTACCGACCTCTAGTGCCTTCTCAAACAGAGTATCCGAGCCCATTTTTTCTCCCACTGTATCTAATGGATCTTCAAATCAACCAGCAATCCCATGGAAGGCCTTGTTTGATGCCTTTTCAAAGGTGGCGCTGCAGATGAACTAACCTGGTCAGTAAATCAAATCTGTAGACGGTTTTTATTTAATAATGCACAACAGGGAAAAATCCAGTTCAGCCTGTCGATTCAGACCTTTTCATCAAAGCCGGAAAACGGTTTTCTGCCGAAGAGCCAGACAGCCAGGACGCTGACCTCATAGAGCACTAACAGTGGGATGCCCATCATCATTTGATTGACGATATCAGGTGTTGGTGTAAGAACGGCTGCAATAATGAAATTGACTAGAATGGCATATTTTCGGTGTTTGTTTAGAAATGAAACCGATACCAGGCCCGCCTTGGCCAGAAAGACCATCATGACAGGCATCTCGAAAATGATACCGAAGGCGATTAAAAGCCTCAATGCCAGTGAAAAATACTCACTTATTGCCGGCAGAGAAGTGAGAAACTCATTGTTATAGCCAACCAGAAATTTGAAGGCGGGAGGAAATACTATGAAATAGCCGAAAGCGGTCCCAGAAATGAAAAAGATCGTAGAAATCACCGTAAACGGCAGAACAACATGTCGTTCATGACGATACAGACCTGGGCCAATGAACCTCCAGATCTGATAGAATATCATCGGGCTGGCAAGAATGACACCGCAGACCAGAGCAAGTTTTAGATAAAAAAAAAAACCCTTCCTGATAAGAGGTAAAGATCAGACTGGTGCCTTCGGGCAATACTTCGGTGAGCGGTTTGAAAAACCAGGTTCCTATTGGTCGAATGACCACATAGGAGAGACAGAAGCCAATGAATATTGCCGCAAAGGAATAAATCAGGCAGCTCCGCAACTCGCGGAGATGCTCGGTGAGAGGCTGATCTTCAAAATTTCCTTGGGCGTCGTTCATCTGGTTCAACGTGTTGTTGTCACTGGAGATGCAAAATTGGCAAAGCCCTGCATACCATCTGCTACGCCTTTTTGCAATAAATACGATCTCTCGAACAGCACGCCATATATTTTCAGAACGGATGCCCCAAATTGCTCAACTAGCCATGTGGATCCTCATTTTAATGGCTAAATACCACAAAAGTATTTAAGATTATTTGACTTCTTTTTTTTTAATGAGATAGAATAGCATAATCTGCTAGCTATATTTTATACGCTTCTTACTTCAGATCCGGAATAAAGCGCATGACCACGATTCTGATTGTCGATGATGAAAAATCCATGCGGGATTTTCTCAAAATTCTGCTGACCAAGGAAGGTTACGATGTCATTGTCGCCGCTGATGGAAACCAGGCAATGACCGCACTTGGAAAAAACCGTGTAGACCTTGTCATCAGCGACATCAAAATGCCCGGTATGGGTGGGCTCGAATTGCTTGCCAAGGTCAAGGAAGATTCCGAGGATATCCCGGTCATTATGATTACCGCCTTCGCCTCGCCAAATGACGCAGTCCAGGCCATGAAAAGCGGAGCCTACGACTATATCTCTAAACCTTTTAATGTCGACGAAATAAAATCTGTCATCTATACGGCAACCAATCGGACCGAATCCACCCTCAAGCCCCAGCAGGCCGCAGAGCTGTTTCCTGAAATTATCGGTACGAGTAAGGAGATGCAGAAAATATTCGATATGATCAACCGGATAGCTCCAACTCCAGCCAACGTACTTATTTACGGTGAATCCGGTACAGGCAAGGAACTGGTGGCCCAGGCGATACACAAAAGAAGCAAGGTTCATGCGCATCCGTTCGTGCCTATTACCTGCAGTGCTATTCCTGAGGAGCTGATGGAAAGCGAGTTGTTCGGGCATGTGAAAGGATCATTCACCGGTGCCATCAACGACAAGACCGGCCTCTTTAAAGAAGCCGACAGCGGCACTGCTTTTTTAGACGAAATCGGTGAATTGACCCCGATAATCCAGACCAAACTGCTGCGTGTGCTGCAGGAAAGAGAAGTGAAGCCGGTGGGGGGGACAAAGCATCTGCCGATCGAAGTCAGGATCATCGCCGCCACCAATAGAATTCTCGAAGAAGAGATACAGGCAGGCCGTTTCCGCGAAGATCTTTTTTACCGACTGGCCGTAGTGCCGATACGGGTCCCCTCTTTGAGAGAAAGAAAGAGCGACATTCCTCTTCTTGTTGCCCATTTTCTGAAAAAATACTCGACCATGCTCGGCAAAGAGATCAACGAGATCTCCTCCTACGCCCTCGAAGTTTTGATGGAATATAACTTTCCCGGCAATGTAAGGGAGCTGGAAAACATCATAGAACGGGGAGTTGCTCTGGAGACTTCCAGCATCATCTTACCCGAAAATCTTTCATTGAGTGGACCACTGCAGAAAAAAAAGCAGAGCATCATCACCGATAGCGCCTTTGTTGCCGCCCACGACGAAGAGGAGCTTTTCGAGCGCGGCCTCGATCTGGTGGTTGAAGATCTAGAAAAAACACTGATCTCGCATGCCCTTGAAAAAGCAGGAAACTCTAAGACAAAAGCAGCAGAACTGCTCAAAGTCAGTTTCAGGTCACTGCGATACAAGGCCAAGAAATATGATCTGTAGATCATGAAAGTCAACACCATTCCCGAAGCACAGCTCTACCCCACCTCCCTTGGCGACCTCCTGAAGCGTCAGTTGTTCTGGCTGCTTCTACTGCGCATCGTGTTGTATACACTGATAACGATGATCAGCCTCCTCCTGCTCGATGAAAGGTTCGAAGCGATTGTCATGCCTCCGAGCCTGCTTGTTCTATTTACCTTGATTGTCTATTTGTCAACCATCATATCGGCCTTCACTCTGCTTCATCTCGAGAGCGAATATCGTCGTTTCGGATTCATCCAGACTCTCTTTGATGTGGTCTTTGCCACGATGCTGATCTATTTGACCGGTGGTTCACTCTCCATTTTCTCATCGGTTTATTTTTTCCCGATCATCTCAGGTGGTCTCTTGATACCACTTAAAGGTGGACTCATTGGCGCCGCAGCCTCTACGCTTCTCTTTGCACTCATTTTACTGCTCGAATATTTCGGCTACCTGCCCGACTATGTTCTGGTCTCAAAATTTTACGAACAAGCGGCTCTGTTCAACAATATTCGCCAATTCGGCACCATGGGCTTGACTTTTTTCCTTGGCGCCTTCATCAGCGCCTTGTTCGGCACCATGCTACGGTCTACGACCAGAGAATTGTCGAGCACAAAATACGATTTCGACCGATTGTCACTTCTCTATAAAAAGATTTTTGACAATATCGCCACCGGTATCGTTACTATCAACGGTGAAGGCATCATTACCTCAGCCAACAATGCAACCATCGACATCACCGGACAGGCACCATCGGAACTTCTGGGGAAGGAGCTAAGTTCCATTTTTCCTGGTCTTGATCCAACCAGTTTTTCCCCACGAAATGCCTGTCTGTTTGAACGCCAGGACAAGCAAACCCTCAGACTCGGTTACGCCTTGACACAACTCCACTCTTCTGATGAAGATAAGCTTGAAGGGAATGACTCCCAAGAGGAGGATGTGACCATCATCACTCTTAAGGATATCGGTGAGATTGAACGTCTGGAAAACCAGATGAGACAGGCGGAAAAGCTTGCAGCTATCGGCATGATGAGCGCCTCCATCGCCCATGATTTCAGAAACCCTCTGGCGGCAATTTCCGGCTCTGCACAGGTACTTGCCGATGAATTAGGCTCATCTGGAAGTTCCGAGCCCCAAAATTACGAGTTGACCAAAATCATTCTCCGGGAATCGGACCGGCTTGCTGATACCATTTCAAATTTCCTGAAGTTTGCCCGCCCAGAGAATATCAAACGCGATCGATTCCTACTTCGCCCCTGTATTGAGGAAATACTTCAGGTTTGCCAGGCAGACCAGAAATGGCCCTCCACCTGCAGCGTCGATGTACAGATCGACACCAAGTTCAGTGTCTGGGGGGATGAAAAACAGCTCTTCGGGGTTATCAGCCAACTGCTCCAGAATGCATTATCCTTCTGCCCTAAAGGAAACGAAAAGCTTGAACTGAGCGGCAGCATTATCTGTGTGGCAGACAACCAGGAACTCTGTCTGATCAAGATCAGCGACAACGGTCCCGGTATAGACCCGGTGGAAGTTCAGAAAATCTTTGAACCCTTTTTTACCACAAGAACCGATGGCACCGGATTAGGGCTGGCCATCGCCAATCAGGTGATAGAGGCTCACAACGGATCCATTGCGGTTGAAAAATCAGAGCTTGGAGGTGCCTGCTTTACCCTGATACTACCTCAGGAAGTCGAAGACGGAGAATAACGACCCTATTCATTCTCCTTCCACACCCGGGCCCCAAGCCCGTTGAGCTTGTCAACCAGGTTTTCGTAACCCCGCTCCAGATGATAAATCCTCGATATCTCCGATCTCCCCGATGCTGCCAGGGCTGCAATTACCAGTGAAGAACTGGCTCTGAGATCGGTGGCCATCACTCTGGCGCCATACAAGCCATCCGGCCCCCTGCCGGTGACCACCGCTGAGTTACCCTCGGTCTGGATCTGCGCACCTAGACGCCGCAGTTCGGCCACATGCATGAAACGGTTTTCGAAAATGGTTTCCTTTATTACACAGATACCTGAGCTCATCGTCATCAGCGCCATAAACTGGGCCTGCAGATCGGTAGGATAGCCGGGATAGACCATGGTCTTTATATCGACCCCTTTCAAGAACCGTCGCCGGTCGCGATCCATGCTTACAGCAATCGATCTTTCTGCAGTCTCTATCTCGACCCCAGCTTCCATGAGTTTGTCAAGCAAAGCTGGCAGATGGCCGGGTTCGCATCCGGTCAGTGTGACGCGCCCTCCCGTTGCAGCAATGGCCATCAGATAGGTTCCGGTCTCAATCCGGTCAGGAATAATAGCGGTTTTGGCGGCCCTTAGTTTTGCGACACCCTGAATGGTAATCTGATCGGTCCCCTTTCCTTCTATGTCTGCCCCCATATTGTTGAGCATGTCAATCAGATTGCCGATTTCAGGTTCACGGGCAGCGTTTTTGAGTACTGTAGTTCCCTTGGCAAGAACAGCCGCCATCAGCAGGTTCTCAGTTCCCGTTACCGAGGGAATGTCAAAATGGATTGTACTTCCCTGTAGATCGCCGTCACGACGGGCATCGACATAGCCGTGCTCGAGGGTGCAGTGTACTCCGAGTCGCTCGAAACCGTGGATGTGAAAGTTGATAGGCCTCTCACCAATTGCGCAGCCGCCTGGCAGGGATACCTTTGCCCGGCCCAGTCGAGCCAGCAGAGGCCCTAGTACGAGCACAGACGCCCGCATTGTCTTGACCAGGTCATAGGAAACCTCAGAATAGGCGACCTCGCTGCTATCTATATAAAGTGTCGAGCCCTGGCGTCGACATGTGCAGCCCAATTCGCCAATGATGGCGAGGATAGTACGGGTATCTCGCAGATCAGGGACATTGGTCAGTTCATGGGTGCCAGGAGCCAGCAGAGTTGCTGCGATCAATGGAAGTGCAGCGTTTTTTGCTCCGCTTATTTGGACCTCTCCAACAAGTTCAAGGCCACCTTCGATAATTAACTTTTCCATGGCAACTACATCCAGTGCTAATTTAGTTTTTTTTCCTTACATGGACGAGACGATCTCGATCACTATAATCCTTTATGATTTTGACATTCTCATAAGGATCCCCAATCGCTGAATCCGCTAAGAGTTTTTTAGTGACCGTACCCTGTTCAGCGCCGATCTCCATGAAAAAATCACCCCCGGGTGCAAGCAGCTTCGGCAGCGATGAGACAATCCGCCTGATTAACTCAAGACCGTCACGCCCACCATCTAAGGCCAACGCAGGTTCGAAATCAATCACTTCCGGCTGCATACCTGACTCCATCTCGGCTCTGCTCACATAGGGAGGATTTGCCGTTATCAGTCCGAATTGTTCTTTTTCAAGGAAACAGTTGGTTAGATCAGCCTGGACAAGCCGGACCTTCTTTTCGACACCGTGCCGGACACAATTGCGCCTGCAGACCTCTAGCGCTGCTCCCGAGACCTCCACACTGATTGATTCAAGCCCAAGCTCCAAGGCCAGTGTTATGCCGATAATACCGCTTCCGCTGCATAAATCGAGGCATATGCTCTGCCTATAAAAGTTATCCTTTCGAGCCAGGACACGCTCTACTAGAATTTCAGTTTCCGGCCGGGGAATAAGAACGGCGGGAGTCACTTCAAATGATTGAGACCAGAATTCACATTTACCGGTTATATACGCAACCGGTTCCCGCCTGCGCCTTCTCTCCAGAAAGCCAAAGCAGCAATCTACCTTTGCATCTTCGACTAACTCCTCTGCCCTTAGATAGAGCTCGGTTCGGGACAGCGACAGACAGTGCGCCACCAACAATTCAGCATCGGTTCGAGGGGAATCTATTCCGGCCCTTTCGAAGAGAAGCAATGCGCGCTGCAGGAGGTCGGCAATTCGCCATACTTCCTGCCTGCTCTTCATGATTCCGGGTCCTGAAGAATCACTGAATGCGCTTGAGTTTTTCTTCCTGGTCACAGACGGCGAGAGGCACAACAACTTCGTCAAGTTTTCCGTCCATAATTGCTTCCAGCTTATACAGCGTGAGATTTATACGGTGATCGGTAAGACGGCCCTGGGGGAAATTATAGGTTCTGATCCGTTCACTGCGGTCGCCGCTGCCTACCTGACTTTTCCGATCCTGGGATATCTGATCATGCTGTTCCTGTTCGAGTTGGTCCAGCAATCTGGCGCGCAGTACTGTTAAAGCTTTGGCTTTGTTTTTGTGTTGGGATTTCTCATCCTGGCAGATGACTACCAGTCCGGTCGGCAAATGGGTAATCCGTACAGCCGAGTCTGTGGTGTTGACACTCTGCCCGCCAGGACCGGAAGAACGGTAGACGTCGATTTTAAGCTCATTCATATCGACATTCACGTCTACTTCATCCGCTTCCGGCAAAATGGCCACTGTCACGGCTGAGGTATGTATGCGTCCCTGGGTTTCGGTTTCCGGTACTCTCTGCACCCTATGGACACCACTTTCGAATTTCAGCTTGGAGTAAACTTTATCACCACTGATCATGGCGATAATTTCTTTGAATCCGCCAATTCCCAAAGGGCTTGAGGACATTGTCTCCACCCGCCAGTTCATTGACTCTGCATAACGGCTGTACATCCTGAATAGATCACCGACGAACAGAGCAGCCTCATCACCTCCGGTCCCCGCCCTGATTTCCAAAAAAATATTCTTCTCGTCATTTGGATCCTTGGGCAGCAGAAAAATCTGGATATCATTTTCCAGCCCTGCCAATTTACCGGTGAGCTCCTCAAGTTCAAGCTCAGCCAGTTCCCTTATTTCTGGATCTTCCTTATCGTCCTGCAGCAGCGCACGATTACCGTCAATCTGCTCTTCGATATCCTTGTAAGATCTGATCAGTTCGGAGAGCCGCGAAAGTTGCGAGTGCTCCTTTACAACTTTTTGATATTCCTGCTGATTGTTGATAAGTGAAGGATCTGACAAGCGCCCTTCAAGATCGGCAAGCTTGTCATCTATATCGTGGAATCTATCGAGCATTGGAAGTCACCCGAGGCAGAGCTAATAAAAAGAAAAGTCCACAGCAATGAAACCATTACTGCGGACCCTTTGCCGATGCCGTCTGGGCATCGGTCTGACGAACCTAAGCTTCTTCTTTGGACTCGTAGTGCTTGGCGTAGCGTCTGCGGAATTTCTCGATACGTCCGGCAGTGTCAATCAGCTTCTGTTTACCTGTAAAGAAAGGGTGGCAGGCGGAGCAGATCTCCACCTTCAACTCGGGGAGTACCGAGCCAATCTCGAAGGTGCTGCCGCAGGCACATACCGCGTTAATAGTTTTGTATTCAGGGTGTATATCTTTTTTCATGGTAATGGCGATCCTCCAAATGCAGGCTAATCAGATCATTAATTTAATGTAAACAAAGGAGATTAATATATCAACGAGCAGACAGGAAAGCAAGAAAAATAATAACCCAAGGTTGATCAACTGACCTCAGCCTCAAGCTCTTAGCCGTTCATGGAATCGAGGAAATCCTGGTTGGTTTTCTGTTGCTTTAGTTTATCGACCAGAAAATCCATCCCGTCTGCGGGGTTCATCGACGCCAGTAACTTCCTCAGAATCCAGATCCGGTTAAGCACATCAGCCCTGAGCAGCAGGTCTTCCTTACGAGTACCAGATTTCTTGATATCGATGGCTGGAAAAATTCGTTTATCGGCCATCTTGCGATCAAGGATGAGTTCCATATTGCCGGTACCTTTAAACTCCTCGAAAATTACTTCATCCATTTTCGAACCAGTTTCGATCAGCGCAGTGGCAAGGATTGAGAGACTCCCGCCCTCCTCTATATTTCTCGCAGCACCAAAGAACCGTTTAGGTCTATGCAGGGCATTGGCTTCCACACCGCCGGATAATATTTTCCCGC
>JBPCUV010000299.1:0-2534 GCA_051010975.1 Desulfocapsaceae bacterium | reverse complement strand
ATGACCGGAAGGAGAGATTCTGCATCGAGAATAGTCCACGGGTCTATTATATCCCCTTCAATATATTGCTGAAAACCGCAAAGCATCAACTCAGATCCATGAGGTCCATGGTATTCTACAATGCACTCATAGGAGTGAGCCATAAATTCTGGTGCCAAGTATTCGCTGACTATTTTGACTCGCTCAATTTCCGCCCAAACCTCCCCAAAGTTCTTAAATTTGGTGCGAAAAACACGAAACATACTAGAGGGTAAAGCTCTAGGAAACTGTCGGACTCCATCGACCAAGGTTCCAGTTTTCTCAGTTGCCACATCAGCAGCGTTTAGAATTTCCATAACATGCGACCGCAGTCCCTGTCGGTAGTGCCTTCTGAACACATATGGGGGAGATGATATGATAAAATTTAATGCGATGACATCTGAATGACAGATGGCAAGTTTATTTCTTATATCTTCTGACATCACGCTGTCATACTTGAATTGAATTGAAAACGTATAAAATTCACTCCCCAATAACCAAGGGCGATCAATCCATCCACCATAATCTGAAGCGCTCTAATGGCAATATTAATCATATTGAGCGCCATGTTGTTGGCATTTCTCACTATAATTCATGTTATTAGAGTAGCCATTTGAGGTTGATATTCTTCCTGCTTATCTTCGATTTGACGGACATGATACGCCGCAGGGGTTGGATTGTAGATTAACAGACATATCAGCAAGAACTTTCTATTTTGTCTCACCACCACGTCGTTCCATTAAAGAGTTAGGAATAATGATTAATCTATTTAGATCACTTCTTCTCTCTTAGCTTCATAAAAATTCTTAAAGCGACTTTCTGTCGCACAGATGAAGGAGGGGAAAATGAATTTCTTCAAAATTCTTTCAACATTTTTTTTTCTAATGGTTTTTTCTACTATTTCATTAGCTGCGGGTAGTTCCGAAAAGGACATTGAGGCCGTCAAGAAGGTACTCAAAGACTACGGTGAATATAATTTGGCCGGAGATGCTAAATCTTGGGCCGAACTTCATGCTATTGATGTTGTCAAAATGCCTCCCGACAAGCCTGCAATAACATCAAGGGAAGCACTGTACGAGGGGAAGGTTAAAAAATTCGCCAAGACAAAAGTTGTAGGTTGGAATCTAGAAGCAAAAGAAGTCGAGATTATGGGTGACCGTGCTTATACTTGGGGAGTTTACAAGGTAGAAGTAGAAATATTAAAAACCGGTGGAATCATCAATGTAGACGGGAAATTCCTGACAATCTATAGGAAAGAAGCAGATGGAAGCTGGGTTATTACTCACGATTGTTTTAACTCCAATATACCTCCTAAAAAATAGCTTATATTCTGGAGAGAACGGCCTTGTTCCTGCATAAAACTTGGCTTTCTCCTATGTAGAGTCCGGTTGAATTTAGGCACCTCCACCGGACTCTACTTCATTGAAGGTCCTCCCTGTTTATCTACAATTTCTCTCAGCATGATGTCCCATTACCTCAGACTGAAGATAACAGCAAGAAGCTTCAATCCTCTTCTACTTGCTGAGCTGAAGGTATCCAGCGCGAATTATAATCAAATCATAAATTCCCGATGTTACAGTTCGACTTATTCCACTATGAGCTAAAAGAAACAACTAGAATCCAATATTCCAGAATAAATATCCCGGAAACATGTATTTAGGTTCTATGTATCTGTATTTTCTGACCACCGCTCGGCCCTATCTGTTTGTTATTAAATACTCTTTAAGGAACAGCGTTGTTAAAAATTGCTGGCATTAATATTGCTACATACGTAATGAGGTATTTTCGCATTTGATGGAATCAACTCTTTTATTTAACTGAATCAATATAGCCGTTGGGTACGCATGTTCTGCTCTTCGTTGCTCTAAGCTGAGGTTTGGCCATGGAAAGAGATGACAGGAATGAGGCATATCTTATTTATTTACGAAAACATCCAGAAGTGCTCAAAAATGAACCGACCTACGCATCCAGCCCGGCATCATTACTAAAGGTGATGCGGCAAGGATTCTGTACCACTGAGCAAGTTAAGAAGTCGACCTATAAAGCTCGCAGAGAGTGGGAGCATTTTCACTTAGAGACGGCACGTGCAATAGGGATTGAAATTTCAATTCCAAGACTGCACCAAGACAAGATATCGAAACATTCCTCCTTGGGCGATCCACCCCAAAAGCTCTAAATTGATTGGCTTCCCACGATGATGCTGAACTCATGCATTCTGAGCCAGCTTTCGTGCAAGCGCAGGTTACCTGTGGAAATCTTATGTGATTGTCTGTTAGCCACAGGTTAAGACTATGTCTGTTTATCTAGTATTTCCCCCCATTTGAGTTTGCAGCCCTTTCAATCGAGGATAAACAGACATAATGTCTGTCTATCCTCGCCTGACGGATTTTTGAGCATACCATTGATTATCAGTAAGAATATCTAACGTCTCTTCTTCTCAAATACCCAGAGGCGTTCAGGTAGATAATCTCAGACACTGGTACCATTCTGTGTACTCTTTACCTGGCAAGCATTAT
>JBPCUV010000298.1:0-4002 GCA_051010975.1 Desulfocapsaceae bacterium | reverse complement strand
GTAGTGGGGCACAGGAGCATAGCGAGTTTGAGGCTTTTTACCAGTTTACCTGCGCGAGCCCCAAGAAGCTGAAGGTGATGGAAGTACATCTTTTCAGTGTGTTTCCCGGATTTGAGCAGCTCGACTTACAGATTCTCACGACCAGCGGCCAGACAGGGGCAAAATTAAGCGCCGGCAACAACCGGGTGGAACTGTGATCGAAACGATTCAGGGACCACCCACTACCGAGCAGTCTTCTCAGAATAAGACCATGGGACTGGCCGAACCGGTCATCGAGATTGACGATCTTAGTTTCAGCTGGTCGGCGGGAATCGATCCTCTGCTGGAGATCGAACGGCTGAAGATTCACTCAGGTGAAAAGGTGTTCATAGAAGGGCCCAGCGGCAGCGGTAAATCGACACTGCTCAATCTGCTCGCCGGGGTCCTTGTGCCCCAGCGTGGAGAAGTGAGAATTCTCGATCAGCGTATGACGACCACCGGTAGTGCCGATCGAGATCGATTCAGGGCGGATCACATTGGCGTCATTTTCCAAATGTTCAACCTCATTCCTTATCTTTCAGTTACCGAGAATGTTACCTTGCCGTGTCGGTTCTCGAAACAGAAGTATAACAATACAACAGAGCGTGGTAGAGGACCGGCTAGGGAGGCACAGCGTCTGCTGAGCGCGCTCAACCTGGCAGATCCCGACCTTATCAGACGCCCCGTCACCGATCTCAGTGTCGGGCAACAGCAGCGGGTAGCAGCGGCAAGGGCGCTGATTGGCGCACCTGATATCGTCATTGCCGACGAACCCACGTCTTCGCTTGACGCCGGCCATCGAGAAGCCTTTATCAAATTGCTTTTTCAGGAGTGCGAGCAGGCAGGGTCGACGCTTGTTTTTGTCAGCCACGATAATTCGCTCTCCCGTTTTTTCGACACAGCTTATGCGCTGCAGGAGATCAATAAGGCGAGTACACCGTTTGAAGCTATGGAGGCCTGAGCGCCGTGACCGCCATACTTACCCTCGCACTGAAAAGCCTGCTCAACAGGAAAGCAACGGCTGGGCTCACCGTTGTCTCCATCGCCCTTTCCGTAACCCTGCTGCTTGGGGTGGAACGTATTCGCACCGAGGCGCAGAACAGCTTCACCTCAACGATTTCCGGCACCGACCTGATCATTGGCGCCCGCAGCAGCCCGGTCCAGCTGCTGCTCTACTCGGTTTTCCGCATTGGCAACGCCTCCAACAACATATCCTGGGAGAGCTACCAGGATATTGCGGCCCAGCCTTCGATCGAATGGACCATTCCAATTTCACTCGGGGATTCGCACAAGGGATACCGGGTAATGGGGACGACACCGGAGTATTTCACCCACTTTCGCTACGGCAGAAAACAACCGCTCGAGTTTGACCGCGGCCTGCCGTTTGCCGATCTCTACGATGCGGTGCTTGGAGCGGAAGTGGCGAAACAGCTGGGCTACGAAATTGGGGATCGAATAGTTATCGCCCACGGCGCTGGAGAGGTCTCATTTGTAGAGCACTCCGACAAACCGTTTGTGGTTGCCGGTGTGCTCAACCCCACAGGCACCCCAGTAGATAGAACCATTCACGTCAGTCTGGAGGGTATTGAAGCCATTCACATCGACTGGCAGAACAGCACCATGCCCGTGCAGGGTCAGACAGTCAGTGCCGAACAGGCCAGGACGATGAAGCTGGCACCCACGCAGATAACCGCCTTCCTCGTCAAGCTCAAATCGCCCATGGCAACTTTCGGGGTTCAACGCTTTGTGAATAATTATCGACACGAGCCCCTGAGCGCCATCCTGCCCGGCGTAGCCCTACAGCAGCTCTGGGAGATAACCGGGGTGGCGGAGAAGGCCTTGCTGGCGGTGTCGTCTTTTGTGGTGGTTGTCGGCATGCTGGGCATGCTTACGGCTCTGCTGACCAGCCTCAACGAGCGGCGGCGGGAGATGGCGATCTTGCGTTCAATAGGGGCGAGACCGCTGCACATATTCATTCTCATCATCGGGGAGGCAATGGGGATTACCCTGCTGGGCCTTGGCTTGGGTGTTTTGATGCTGTATGGCCTTCTCATCATGGTCAAACCCCTTGTTCTGTCGATGTTCGGATTCTATCTGACCATTGGGGCGATCTCCGCTTACGAGGCGCTGTTGATGGGGATAATTTTTCTGGCGGGAATGATCATCGGCATTGTGCCCGGCTGGCGTATCTACCGCTATTCACTTGTCGATGGTATGACGGTCAGGATTTGAGAGCACCCCGGAGAAAATAGTCAAAGAGGTACAATCTTGCGGGGACACAATACTTATCATCTCCACTATTTAGGGTATCCCTTTATACAGAAAAGCAGAAAGGAAAGAAAACCATGGCGAAAGAGATCAAACCGGTTGTCGAATTCGATGAATCATTTGCGCTGCTTGATATCCGGGTGGGCAGGGTGGTTGAAGTTGAACGGGAAGACAGAACCCACAAGCCTACCTACAAGATGGTGGTCGATTATGGCAGGTTTGGTAAAAAGACCAGCTATGGCAGATTTACCTGTCATCCAATCGAGAAAGTGAAAAACAGGCTTGTGCTCGGGGTTCTCAACTTTGGTTCCCGGCAGATGGGACCGGTTACCTCTGAAGCATTGATTATCGGGGTTCAGTACCCCAAAGCAGAGAGCGGTGAGGCGACCTTTGTGTCACCGGCGGTCGATGCCAAAATTGGTAGCAAACTTTTCTAAAAAAGAGGCGCGGCCCATCAAAGTGACAGGATAGGCCGCGCTCTAGGATTGATCACTGCAGTCAGTTGAGGTCAAAGCGATCCAGGTTCATCACCTTGTTCCAGGCTGCCACGAAATCAGTGACAAATTTCTCCTGAGAGTCTACCGCTGCATAGACTTCAGCCAGGGCGCGAAGCTCTGAGTTGGAGCCAAATATCAGATCCACCCGGGTACCACTCCACCTGGATTCGCCCGTCTGGCGATCACTTCCTTCAAAAACGTCTGCATCTGCAGAGCTCGGCTTCCAGGCCGTGCCCATATCGAGCAAATTGACGAAGAAATCATTGGACAGCGTCTCTGGGCGATCGGTGAAGACTCCGTGTGGGGACTGGCCGAAGTTGGCGTTCAGGACGCGCATGCCACCCACCAGAACCGTCATCTCCGGTGGCGTCAAGCTCAGCAACTGGGCTCGATCGACCAGCATCTCCTCCGCCGAAACGGTGTACTTGGCCTTCTGGTAGTTGCGGAACCCGTCGGCCTCAGGCTCAAGAACAGAGAAGGAGAACACATCAGTCTGCTCCTGGGTGGCGTCCATGCGGCCAGGCGTGAAGGGAACCGTTATCTCGTGCCCCCCGTTTTTCGCCGCCTGTTCGACGCCCGCGCAGCCGGCCAGCACAATCAGGTCAGCCATCGAAACTTTTTTGGTGAACTCGGTTTTAATACCTTCCAGGACTTTCAGAACTTTCGCCAGTTGCTCGGGCTGGTTGATTTGCCAATCTTTCTGGGGGGCCAGACAAATGCGGCCGCCGTTTGCACCGCCCCGCATATCGGAGCCTCTGAAGGTAGAGGCCGAGGCCCAGGCGGTTGAAACCAGTTCTGAGACGGCCAGGCCGGAGTCGATAACCTTGCCTTTGAGAACGGCGATATCCCCGTCATCGATGAGTTCGTGATCCACTTCTGGAATCGGGTCCTGCCAGATCAGCTCCTCTTCAGGAACTTCGGGGCCGAGGTAGCGCACTCGTGGGCCCATGTCCCGGTGGGTCAGTTTGAACCAGGCGCGAGCAAAGGCATCGGCAAACTCCTCGGGATTTTCCAGATAACGCCGGGCGATCGGCTCGTAGATCGGGTCGAAACGAAGAGAGAGATCCGCGGTGGTCATCATCGGCCGGTTTTTCTTGGACGGGTCGTGAGCGTCAACTACCATGTCCTCATCGTCCACATCTTTGGCCAACCACTGATTTGCCCCAGCCGGGCTCTTGACCAGTTCCCATTCGTATTTGAATAATACCTTCAAATAGCC
>JBPCUV010000297.1:0-2802 GCA_051010975.1 Desulfocapsaceae bacterium | reverse complement strand
CTGGTAGCAGCCTCGTCGGTTTGGACCACTTTTACCGCCCAACCGATCATAACTTCGCTGTTTGTCTTCTGTCTGGCCTCCATCTCTTTTGTCACACTCAGCAACTACATTGCCCTGCCCCCGGACTGGAGCACTTTGATATATCTGCCTCTTTTATTTTCCGTGGCAGTCCTAGCCAAAAATATCTGCAAGACAAGGTGGCAGACCAGACTTTTACGACACCTCATTTTTTATATCGGTCTAACCCTTTTACTCACCCTCATCAATCTTCCGTCCCTACTGTTTTATCTTTTTGTCTTTTATGTCTCGATCGGTTTATTCGTTTATTATCTGGTTTGGATTATTCGTCGCCCCAAAAACTTTAAAGGGGAGAGATCGCTCTGGTCGGCGCTGACCTTGGGGATTTTTCCCTTGCTTATCATAATTGCAGGGATCAGCGGCTATGATCAACTCGCCGTGGTTTTATTTGGCAGGATCCTGTCATTGATTGCCGCAACCCTGACCATACGTCTGATGCTGCTCTTCATATCCGGGCTTCTCGAGCTGATTTTGAACAATACCCCCTGGAAATTCATAAAAAACAATGCAGCTACAATTGTACAGCAGGTCACCCCTCTGCTGACACTTCTGCATCTAATCCTCTGGATCGCCTTCGCCCTGGTCATAGCCTGGGTCTACCCAACCTTGATCGATGCGTTCTCGGCGCTGTTCTCTCTGAAGTTCACCCTCGGATCGATTGCCATTACACCCGGGTCGGTGATAACCGTCGTGATGATAATTTATATTACGCTGCTTGTTTCCCGAGCCTTAAGAGCCTTTCTGCTCCAGGAGGTGCTTCCCTACCACAAGGTTGAGAAAGGAGTACAACTTTCCATCGCCAGGCTGGTGCATTATGCGATATTGTCCATCGGCTTCATTATTCTTCTCCGGGTTCTTGGATTTGGGTTAAGCCAGATTACCATACTCGGAGGAGCTCTCGGTGTGGGTATCGGTTTCGGATTGCAGGCAATTGTCAATAATTTTGTCAGCGGATTGATTCTTCTCTTTGAGCGGCCAATCAAAGTGGGAGACATGATTGATGTCGGCACTCAGGTGGGAGAGGTTAAGGAGCTGGGCCTGAGGGCAACCACTGTTCAGACCTTTGATAATGCGGAAGTAGTGATTCCAAATTCCCAACTGATTTCGGGCAGTGTGACCAACTGGACGCTGGCAGAGAAAAGAATACGGGTTCGGGTGCCCGTAGGTGTTGCCTATGGTACCGATGTTACTGAAGTTTTCAGAATTCTGCTGAGCTGTGCACAAGCAAATCCCAGTGTCTTGAGCACCCCCAAACCCACCGCACTCTTTCTGGCCTTCGGGGCAAGCTCCCTGGATTTCGAATTACGGGCATGGATCCCCGATTTCAGTGATAAATTAACGGTGCTGAGTGAGTTGAATCAAGATATCGAGTCTGAATTCCAGCTGGCCGGCATCGAAATACCTTTTCAGCAGACTGATCTGCATCTGCGCTCCATCGATCGAGACGTTGCCGAATCGCTACACGGGACTCGAGTCAGATCCGATAACGGTCGGACCCAGGAATCTGAATAAACGTCGACAGGCTTTCGGCATTAAGTGTATCGTTTTCTACTTTTGCCCAAATTTAGAAACAGTGTTGACGAACATTGCCGGCAGTCCGGTATCAAAGTGCTCACCATCGACTTCACAGCCATAACAGTTTTCAGTGGCAATCAGTTGTTCCAGAGCCGCAGTTAATTCCAGCTCTACCCCATCGCCCTCACGTCCTCCCTCATTCTCGCTCAAAATTGAAAAGAGAAGTGGGGTCAGCACATATATTCCGTTCACACAGAAAAACTCTTCAGCAGTGCTCCTCTCAACCGTGAGATATTCAACAGCATAATCTGCTGTAGGCTTCTCCTTGATCGCTGACAGGGCCAATACACCCTTTTCTTCCCAGGTTCCACTGACAGTGCCGTAATGCTCAACGTGATTGAGCTTCTCTTTATAGATGCCGACGACACTGCTTTTCGCCCCCAACTCATTGAAACAATCCACTATCTGTCTGGCGCATGAACTACTCTGAAAAGATTTGTAGAGGTGATCGCCAAGCAACAGCATAAATGTATCAGAGCCAACCCAGCTCTGCGCGCATAATACCGCGTGACCGAAACCTTCCTGCTCTACCTGCGGTATCAGAGTTACATGCCTGCCAATCTCAGCAAGCCGGCGAGCCTCCTGTTGCAGATGAGTTGGCAGTTTATTGAGAAGCGAAGACTTCAATGGCGCAAAAAAGGAAGTGAACAACTCCTCGTCGGCCGGATTGATCACCAGCCCAATCTCTTCTATGCCGCCACTCAAAGCTTCCTCGATAATGAGTTGAAGTATAGGCTTGGACACCCCCTCATCTGTTACAATTGGCAGGAAACACTTTTTCACCGCTTTTGTGGCCGGGAACATTCTGGTGCCGTTACCAGCGACCGGGATAATCGCCTTTTTGACCGCTGTCGCTTTTCTGAGATCAAGATTAAAGCACTCAACACCGTACTCCTCTCTCAGGTAGGTTGAAAGTTGAAGGCGCTCACGCTCACCTCTGGCAACAAACTGCACGCTACCATCACCCTGCGAACCGACCCCTTTGCCACCGTATACCCATCCCTTCAGTGCTCCATCTGCAAGTACTCGGTGAAGTTGTGGGCTTCTCAGTTCATCAGATAAGTTCATCAAATGATCGTCAAACAGCTCCTGAGCCTGACTCATCATGCTGCCTAATTCTTCAGCATTCCCGGCCTCGATTGCCTGGAT
>JBPCUV010000296.1:0-4033 GCA_051010975.1 Desulfocapsaceae bacterium | reverse complement strand
AGGATAAGCAGAGTAATGGCAGGCTATATCAAAAATACGCCTGTTATAAAGACGGCTCTGGCCAACTGTTCGCATCGTCGCCAGAAAGTCCGGTTATGGGTCAGACCTGACCCGCGTTCTAGCCAGCTCAGGTCTTGCGGGGTGTCACCTTGGAAATATAGTCCTCAACACTTTTCTGCAGAGTTGTCTCTGCCAGCTGAGCACAGTGCAGATGGGTTTCGGGCAGTTGTCCGATAAGCTCCATAATAGAGATCATGTTGATCTTCTTGACCTCGGAGAGGGGCTTATCGCGGGCCAGCATTACCGCCGCTTCCACACACAACTTGCTGTAGGCGCAGCCATCCGTCCAGCTGTGGGCCGAAGAGACGACATTGTCCTCAATCTGCAGCCCGATCTCCATTGTGTCCCCACAATTGCCGGCCACCTTGGCTAACCCCTGCGGGTTGTCGATTACCGGATTTCCATAGTAGTGAAGCAAAAACCAGACGGTTCCCACCCCAACTATCAGTGCAAAGGCGACTACCAGATTCATGACCATGATACTTTCCCGTTGGGGGATGCATATCTGCAGCCGCTAATGGTCCCCCTGCCTGTTTTTACTCACGACACTGATCATGTAGTTGTTGACGGCCTCCTGCAAGGCCTTGATTGCCAGCGTCGCACAATGTTTCTCCCCTTCCGGGAAGGTGCCGATTCTGTTTAACACATCGGCCGGTTCCAGCTCAAGCAATTCTTCGGGGGTTCTACCGTGGGCCAACTCAGCGGTAAACGATCCGCAGAGTGAACTCGAGGCACAGCCATCGGTGGTATAAGAAGCCTTTTCCACCCTCTGATCTTTGAACTTGAGGTACAAGTGGATGGTATCTCCACACCCGCCTTTCAAGCCCCCCGCTGCATCACTATTTTCAAGCGGACCGTTGAAGCGGGGGTTGCGCCAGCGCTCAAACCCCACTTCTCCATAGGCCGCCCTGGCATCGGCGAAAGCCTGACTCTGCAATTGCGTGACTAACTCGTCAAACGCTTCATTTGTCATGGACATGATTGTTCATCCTTTATCTGCTGCTACCAGTGTGCTTCCGCATTTGCCGTTTCAAGATACTCGACGCTACCGGACTTCAGCCTCTCGAGTGCTTCTGTGACTGTGCCGCTGACGTCGCTGACTACCTTTATACCGGCGACCTGCAGAGTTTGGAATGCTTTCGGCCCACAGTAGCCGGTCATCAGGATTTCGGCCCCACGGTCGTGGACCATGGTGGCGGCCTGAATTCCCGCCCCTTTGAAAGAGTTCACGTTCGCAGAATTGTCGACCGCTTCGAACTCGAGGCTCTCAGGGTCGACTATGATGATATAGGCCGCCCTGCCGAATCGGGGATCGACCTCGCTGTTGAGATCCGTACCTTTGGCCGATATTGCAACTTTCATATTATTACTCCTCGTTTAGTGTTCATCCAGAAACGGTTCAATGCTGCCCGCCCCCGCCGCCACACACCTGGTCGTCTGCAATCAGCGGCAGCTTGCCAGCCAGCAGGTCTTCAACCACCGGTCTGATGTCGATCCTCTCGCCATCATGATAGACATCGATGCCGACCTGGCGAAAGCCCATGAGCGGGCGCATTCCGATACCGCCGACGATCAGGGCGTTGACCTGATGGGAGGCCAGCAGATTAACCGGCACCATACAGCCGCCCTGAACGTGTTCCTGATTTTCGATGGTGCTCACCGACTTGATCTCACCATTCTCGGTATCGACGCAGGTAAAGACATCACAATGACCGAAATGGCCAGCCCTCTGGCCGTCAAGTCCACCGTTTCCCATCGAGGGTATTGCCACACGCATTTTCTTCATTTTGTTCTCCTGTTTATTTCATTATCGGCAAAATTTTTGCCTCTTTTTTAGTCAGGAACTCCGAGGACCTGATAGTCTTCCAGATGGAGTTCACCGTTTCCGCTAGTTCTGAGGCGGGAGCATATTCCATTATGGTTTTGCCGTTTACCATGGCCATGGTAAAGGCCGGATCAAATGGAATCCGTCCCACCGTGAGTAAATTTCGTTTTTCCGTCTCACTCTCGATTTCCCGGGTCATCTCGGTGTTGAGATCGTACTTGTTGATGCAGACCATGGCCGGGATTTTGAAATGTTGAGCCAGCTCAGCTACCCGCTGCATATCGTGGAGTCCCGACACGGTCGGCTCAACCACGATCAGCACTGCCGACGCCCCGGTGATCGAGGCAATCACCGGACAACCAATACCGGGGGGGCCATCGGTGACGATCAATTCCAGCTGATTTTGTTCGGCGAGCATCTGTGCCTGTTTGCGGATCAAGCTCACCAGCTTACCGGAGTTCTCCTCGCCAATTCCCAGATGGGCATGGACCATCGGTCCGAAGCGGGTCGTGGAAGTAAACCATTCACCGCATTTTCTGGGCTGAAAGTCGACGGCCTCTTCCGGGCAGAAGGCATCACAGACGCCACACCCTTCACATTCGATGGGATCGACCAGGTAGTCCTCGCTTATGGCTGAGAAAGTACAGAGTTCAGCACACAAACCGCAGCCGCTGCAGATCTCCGTGACTATGGTCGCCTTGCTGCCGCCGATGAAATCATTTTTTTTCAGGACCTTGGGATCGAGCAATAGATGCAGATCAGCTGCGTCAACATCGGTATCGCAGAACAGGTGATTGTCTGCCAGCGAACCAAAAGCCGCCGTCAAACTTGTTTTTCCGGTTCCCCCCTTGCCGCTGATGACCACCAGTTCTTTCATTGGCTGACCTCTGCTTCTGCAGCTGTCTCGAGGATGCTGGAATAGAGGTGGCAGAACCTAGTCCGCCACTCAGGTGATTGTTCAACCAGTAGGCCGCCTCTTGAGTAGATCTCGGCAATAGTTCTCTGGAAAGGGATCTCCAAGAGTATCGGCAATCCCTCACGCCGGGCATAGCGATACAGTTCATCGTTTCCTATATCGGCACGATTTATCACCAGCCCACAAGGAATCGACAGTTGTCTGACCGCCTCGACAGTCAGCACCAGATCATGCAGCCCAAAGGGAGTTGGCTCGGTAACCAGCAGGACAAAATCACTCACCTTCATGGCGTTGATGGCCGGACAGGAAGTGCCCGGCGGGGCATCGATAATCACCAGATCATCGGCTTCGATGAGCGACTTGACCCTGTTGATCAAAGGCGGGCTCATGGCTTCGCCGACCCGGAGCCGGCCATAGCTGAAACTGATATGTTTCCAGACCCCGGTCTCAATCGTACCCAGTTCCCGATGCCCTTCCTTCACTGCCTGCTCCGGACAGATCATCCGACAGCCTTCACAGCTGTGACAGAGCTCAGGAAAGACCAGCACCTTTTCACCGATTACAGCGAGGGCATTGAACTGACAAAGATCGGCGCATTTTCTGCAGCCTGTGCAGCTTTGCTCATCAATAACCGGTACGAATGTCGACTCTGTTTTTGAAACCAGCTGAGCTGGTTTTATGAACAGATGAACGTTCGGTTCCTCAACATCGCAGTCGAGAAGTTTTAAAGGCCTGTCCAGACTGGCGGCCAGATTAGTAGAGACGGTGGTCTTGCCGGTACCGCCTTTGCCACTTGCAACACTGATGATCATGTGTTCTCTCTCTAAGTAGTAGTCAATCGTATCAACAGATTTTGTTGAGATGGCTGCAGATCTCACGGGCCTCTTGCTTTCCAGGCCGCACCGGAAGCTGCATGAACACCCCGTACCCCTCGGTTGCCTCGTGGAACTCGTCGGGATAAAGAGAGGAAACCAGGGCACAATTAATAAACGGGTTGTTCCGCACCAGATCACGGATGAACTCGAGCCCGCTGCCGCCCTCAATCTCCTCATCGGCAACCACCGCATCGATTTGGGAACCGGCGATGGTTTGGTAAACCTGTTCGGGAGAACTCATACGTGTCACCTTGATTTGCCCGCTGTCGATCAGCGCCTGCTCCAGATCGGCAAGGGCTGTGTTATCTTTGCCTAACAGCAGTAATCTGAGTTTTTTCATTTTTCGTTGTCAGTTGC
>JBPCUV010000295.1:0-12511 GCA_051010975.1 Desulfocapsaceae bacterium | reverse complement strand
AGTTCCGCATCGAGTTGATCGGGAACTCTTCCTCTGATATCGTATGCCTTGAAACAGGCCGGTCTCTCAGCACACATTTTTCATTCCCTTTTTCCGAAAGATTATTATATTCGATTTGGCAAAGTTCGATGCTTACAATCTACCCTTATCCAAGTTCTTTAGTAAAGAATTTCTAGCAGGTTAGCCCATCATGAAAGGAATAATACTGGCCGGCGGTTCCGGCACCAGGCTTTATCCACTCACCAAGGTCATCAGCAAACAGCTTATCCCTGTCTACGACAAACCGATGATCTATTATCCGCTGTCGGTTCTTATGCTGGCCGGTATCAGAGACATCCTGCTGATTTCGACCCCCCATGACCTTCCTTATTTCAGAGAGTTATTCGGGGACGGTGCCCATCTCGGCATCAACATCAGCTACGAAGTCCAGCCCCGCCCCGAAGGACTGGCCCAGGCCTTCGTCATCGGGAAAGAATTTATCGGCAACGACTCGGTATGTCTGATTCTGGGTGACAATATCTTTTTCGGGCCCAGCTTCACCTCGATTCTGACAAATTCTGCCCAGCTCCAATCCGGCGGTCTGATCTTCGGTTATCTGGTACGGGATCCTGAACGATACGGTGTGGTTGAATTCGATGATGATAACAATGTCGTTTCAATTGAAGAGAAACCGACAATCCCAAAATCTAAATACGCAGTTCCCGGACTCTACTTTTATGACAACCACGTGGTTGCCATAGCCGAACAGGTGCAACCGTCGCCTCGAGGCGAACTCGAGATCACCGATGTCAATCTCGCCTATCTGCAGCAGGGCAATCTCCGGGTAGAACCGCTGGGCCGTGGTTTCTGCTGGCTGGACACGGGTACCCACGAATCGCTGCAGCAGGCCTCAAGCTATGTAGAGGCCGTGCAGGAACGGCAGGGGCTGAAAATAGCCTGCATCGAAGAGATCGCCTACCAGCTTGGCTATATAACCCTTGACGAATTGGCGGCGCTGGCCCATGACACCCTGAAAAACCAGTACGGCCAGTACATCATGGAACTCGTTGACGAACATAAACAGACGTCCTGATACATGAATATCCTCATTATTGGCAGCGGCGGCCAGCTCGGCACTGACTGCATCAAGATATTGTCAGGTGGCCACAAAGTTGTCGCCCTCGATTACCCTGAAATTGATATCACCAGCCGACAAAGCCTTGCTGCGGTCTGGGCCGCCCACAAACCGGAGGTGGCAATCAATTGCGCCGCTTATACCGCGGTGGACAAGTGCGAAACCGACAGCAAAGCGGCCTGGCTAGTCAACGCCGATGGTCCCCGCCTCATCGGCGAAGTTGCCGCAGACCATGGCGGCAGGGTTATTCACATCTCCACTGACTACGTGTTCGACGGTAAAAAGGAGGTGCCACATCCCTATTTAGAAGATGATCAGGTCAACCCGCTGTCCGAATACGGGCGTTCAAAACTGGCCGGTGAAGAGCATCTGCAAGCCTGCTGTCCTGAGGCGATAATTCTCCGCACAGCCTGGCTCTATTCCGCCAACGGACCTAATTTCCTTAAAACCATGCTCAGGCTGGCCCTGTCCGATCCCCGCAAAGAATTCACCATTGTCAACGACCAATTCGGCTCTCTGACCTGGTCCTGGACCCTCGCCACCCAGATCGAAAAACTGCTCGATACCAACCTGAGCGGCGTGATCCATACGACCTCAGATGGTTATTCCAGCTGGTATGAGGCAGCCTGTTATTTCCTCGACAAGATGGGGGTCGAGCACTCGTTTATTCCCTGTGAAACCAAGGACTACCCCACCCCGGCCCACCGGCCTGCCAATTCTATTCTACGCAACAAAATTCTCGACGACCATGGCCTCTCCGTATTCTCATCCTGGAAAAAAGATGTGGATTGTTTCACCGATGTGCACAGAGAAAAGTTGCTTAAAGAAGCCCGGGCAGAACTGACAGCCTCCTGAACCAGAAATATCAGGACTGTCGGAACTTGGGGTTAACGTCCGGTGGTGTGAGTAAGATTGCAGGCAGGCCGTTCGGAGTGATCCGGGGCCAGACTGTTTTCGTGGCTGAATTCGCTGTTCAAGGCATCGATCAATTTTTTCTGCTCAAGGTCTATCTCGACAAATTCAAAACCGGCAACATGAAACTCCGGGATGGGATCCGGACGACACCAGATACAGCTTATCTTCAACTGCATTTCGATTCGGCCCGATACCTCCTTGGGTAGAATCAGGCGGGCGTTATAGACCGTGTCCTTTTTGATTTTCCGCTCACTGACCAGTCTTATTCCCGCCGTTGAAATATCGGTAAGATGTCCGAGGATCCGAGGGCTGTCCTGGTCCAACACTCGCAGGTAAAAAACCAGCCGGCGGCGTTCAACCGTTCTATTTTCCGTAATCTGGGAATGATCCTTCGGCTGATTCTCGTCTTTCATCATCTATCTCCTGACAGCGGGGTCAACTCAATCTCTCCGACGGCACCAATGATCTCGCCGCAAATGATCAGCACGCCGCGCAGCCGCGGTATCGACTTCGCTACCTCAAGGGCCCGTTCAATGCCTTTTCCGGACTCAACAACACTGCCGACCTCATTGCCCAACCGGGTAGCCGCAGCATCGGCGACGAAGGTGGAATCGGCAAGCACGGTCACCGAGTCGGCCAGTCCAAAACTCAGACTGTGACCTACCGTTCCCGATGAGGTACAGATTCCCAGCGGCATCAGGGCAGGCAATATTTTGAGTCCCAGCCGATTGCTCAAAGGTGACTGGCCCGCATACACAGAGACGGTAAGCTCACCGCTTCTGTTAAGAAAAATATCGCCACCATTTTCAACAATAATCTCTTTGTGTCCCGCTTCAAGAAGGCCGCGCCCGACACATTCTGCAATCCCGCCGGCCACCGCCGCCATCGGCCCAACCCCGCATTCACCGGCAGCCCGCAACATTCTACCCACCACCGGTGGGGCCAGCTCATCAGGCTCGAGCGGCGTGAGCGAAGAGCCAAACTCGGGATGTCGGGCAAGATAGTTTTCGACCTGTAGCCGATACCCGGTTGCCAACTCGCCGGCTTCACCGGTGACATCTCGTGCAGCAAGAATATGCAGATCCGTTTCTTTTAATTTGAAAAATGTGGATACCAGCTCTTCCTCACTGGCCAGGCTGCGATACCTTCTCTGGCGGTAAGAATCGGGCGTTCTTTTTTTCACCCCTTTCTTCATAGCAGCAGCTATTCGGGTGCGATTTTCATTTCCTGCTGGGCCGGTTCGTCGTCTTCATTTGTGAGGATGGATGACATTTCTTCAATGGCGATGGCCGGTTTTTTATGGCGCAGAGCGTCGCGTATGTCCTCGTCCTCAATTATCTCTCTGGTGAGATCAGACATTTTATTGAGCGTCGGGCAGCTCTGGCAGGTTCTGAGCATCTCATTTTCAGGCGCCATCAAAGTACCCAGGAGCATATGTACCAGCACGACCAGAATCAGCGCCTTGGCGAGGCCGAGGACAGCACCGAGGATTCTGTCGAACCACGGGGTTATGGTCACTTGGATGACCCGGGCCAAGGCCATGCCTATGAGAAAGGCAATCACATAGGTGAGTGCGAAAGTAATTACATAGGCTGCCAGGAAGATGACCTTGGGGTTCTCGGAGATATTTCTCAAGAAAGGAAAGAGCTGGTCGTGATATTTGCTGGCGGTAATATAACCGAGGTAGAGTGCCAGCAGGGGAATAATCTGCCGCAGCATTCCCAGCCAGATCCCGCGCACCAGCAGTAGGATAACAATGCCTGCGATTACGAAGTCATAGGCACTAAGATGTACACTTTCCATGTTCAACCCTTGCAGAAGAGGGTAAGTAGTCATACCGTTTGGTTTGTTTGTGTCTACCATTTAGTTATCAAGACCGCTTGAAATTGCAATAATTTTTATTTTTTTACTATGTTACGAAATCACTACCGGGAAATCTCATCTTCACTGATGCCCGACGATCTTCATCATTTTCTCAGTCAACGCGCCCCCGGCCGCTCACTGGGCATGGTCCTGGTTGACCGGCACCAGGCGATGAATGGCAGCCAGTCAGAGCTGATCAGCACCTGGCTCAATGAAGAAGAAAAAAATCAGTTGTCGCGCTACTCTTTTGAAAAACGCAGGACCGAATGGTTTCTGGGACGCATCTGCGCCAAGCAGTCTACTATGGATCTGCTTGACCGGCTCGATATCGATCCACTCAATCCCCTGCAGATCACCATTGCCGTTGGCCCTTCCGGCAGGCCCTACCTCCAGCTCCCCACGTTGAAGGGACTCAACAGGATTCCAGACATCTCTATTTCTCACTCCCACGACAAGGTCATCGGTCTCGCCGGCAACTGCCGCTGCGGTATCGACGTCCAGCTGTTGACCGACACCCTGTTCAAGGTCAGTGATCGATTCTGTTCGGATTCTGAGTTGGCACTTCTCAATGGCACCTCCGAAGATGAACTGGTCCAGCTCGGCATGCTCTGGGTGGCCAAGGAAGCAATCAGGAAATCTCTGGAGAGCAGCCGCCCAGCCGGATTTCTGAGTATGCACCTGAACGAGGTACGCCGTGAACAGCGTTACTGGCTGCTCGATTTTCACCTCGATACCCCGGCGGGGACCAATTCAATATCGACCGTCGTACATATCGACAATCACTACTGCCTCGGGGTCTGTACCTCTCCCGGAGCGCAGGACCATGCCCGAACTCCCTGAAGTCGAAGTAGTCAGGCGCGGGCTCCTCAATCATTTGCCGGGGAGGACGATCACCGGATTGTTCACCAACGGCAAAAGGCTGCGGCTGCCTGTCCCCGAAAAAAAACTCAGGGACCTTCTCACCGGGGCCCGGGTCACCGGTGTGAGACGCCGGGCAAAATACCTGCTTATCGATTTTGACAATGGCGTGGTGATGGTACTGCACCTGGGAATGACCGGTATCCTTGGTCTGTTTTCCAGAGAAACTGAAGTCGGCCCTCATGACCATGTGTGCTGGAGCCTCGACAACGGTTACGATCTCAGGTTCAACGACGTACGCAGATTCGGATCGGTCCGTGTCATTGGCCCGGAACAGATCGAGACGTTGGAGCAGACGGTTTTCAAAGCCACCGGTCCGGAACCTTTTTCGGAAACTTTCAGCGGCCGCTACCTGTACAGAAAAGCATTAAAAAAACAGCAGCCCATAAAGAATTTCATTATGGATGCACGGGTGGTGGCCGGCGTCGGCAACATATATGCCAACGAGAGTCTATTCAGCGCCGGAATCCGCCCCACCAGGAAAGCGGGCGCCGTCAGCGAAAAACGTTATGGGCAGCTGGTCGACAAAATCCGAGAAGTACTTACCACGGCCATAGAATGCGGTGGTTCGACAATCAGTGACTTCATAGATACCAGCGGGGCCAGTGGTTATTTTCAGATCCACTTCAAGGTCTACGGCAGAAAAGACCAACCCTGCCCCACCTGCGACACCCCGATCAGACATCAGAAACTTGGGGGCAGAGCATCGTACTTCTGTCCTGCCTGCCAGCGCTGACAAGGCCAACGGAAAAGGTGAAGACCACCTTTAAATACTGGTTCAATACTTTGACTTCTGCATCACTGTGCATATCTTTGGACTATCAAATTTTGCAGACCATCTAGCCCATGTTTTTACTATCTAAAATCTGATTTCAAGCCGGACGGCTGATCAAGGAGGAAGAGATTATGGCAGCACGAATTAGGGCGGTTGACGCATTGGAAATTCTCGATTCCCGGGGCAATCCCACAGTCAAGGTTTTCGTTGATCTTGAGGACGGAACTCGGGCAGGCGCCTCGGTACCGTCTGGAGCAAGTACCGGAGAGAACGAGGCGATTGAGCTGAGGGACAATAACTCGGACCGTTATCTCGGTAAAGGTGTCCTCACCGCAGTCGACAATGTTACCAATATCATCGCCCCTGAAATTAGAGGCTATGACGCCCTTAACCAGGCGGGAATTGATCGAATGATGATCGATCTTGACGGTACAGACAACAAAGCCAATTTAGGGGCCAACGCCATTCTTGGTGTCTCCATGGCGGTTGCCCGGGCCGCGGCCAAGTCGCTGGGTATCCCGCTCTATCGCTATTTAGGGGGGAGCGGTTCGTGCCGGCTGCCAGTGCCTATGATGAATATATTAAATGGCGGTGAACATGCCGACAACAGTGTCGATTTTCAGGAATTCATGGCCATTCCACTGGGATTTAACACCTTCAGCGACGGACTCAGGGCCATCGCCGAGACCTTCCACGCTTTGAAAAAACTGCTCAACAATAGAAACCTGGCCACCGGCGTTGGTGATGAAGGGGGGTTTGCCCCAAATCTGGCCAGTAACGAAGAGGCCATGGACATCATCATGGAGGCTATCAAAAAAGCCGGTTATAGACCCGGGGTCGACATTGCTCTGGCTCTCGACAGTGCGGCCAGTTCATTTTCCACCGATCTAAAATCGGAATACGAGCTCAAATGGTCCGGCGGCGGCACCATGTCAAGCAAGGACATGGTCGAGATGGCTCAGAAATGGGTCAACGACTATCCGATCGTCTCCTGGGAAGATCCTTTGGCCGAGGGGGACTGGGATGGTTTCAGCATGCTGACCAGCAAGGTGGGTGATAAGGTGCAAATCGTCGGTGACGACGTCTTCGTCACCAACACCCGGTATATAGAGCGCGGTATCGACTGGAAGACAGCCAACTCGGTACTGATCAAGCTCAATCAGATCGGTACGGTTACCGAAACCGTTGAAGCCATCAGGCTCTGCCAGGATGCCGGATGGACCTATGTCATCTCCCATCGGTCAGGAGAAACCGAAGATACCTTCATCGCCGATTTTGCCGTGGCTATGGACGGCGGTCAGATAAAGACCGGCTCGGCTTCGCGCTCGGACCGGATTGCCAAATACAACAGGCTGCTTGAGATCGAGCACGAGCTCGGCGGGGAAGCCCGCTACTATTGGAAACGCTAGCCCGATGAGCACTGAAGAATCAAACATCATTGTCAGGCACTTTGAAGATGACGGCAGGTTTCCGAACAACGACAGCCTGCCGTTGATCATCATAACCGCTGCTCTGGACCGCAATACCCTCGGCCCGGAAAAATTCGAAAGGATCTTCACCCAGAACGGCTGGCCTTCTGCCTGGCGCAACGGCCTCTACGATTTTCACCACTACCATTCGCTGGCCCACGAAGTGCTGGGCGTCTACACTGGATGGGTGAAAGCCTGCTTCGGCGGCCCGGAGGGAGAGACACTCAAGGCTGAAGCGGGTGATATTATCATAATCCCGGCGGGCGTGTCGCACTGCAACATGGGACAATCCGAAGATTTTCGGGTGGTCGGCGGCTACCCAGCCGGCCAGCAATGGGATATGATGTACGGCAAAGATGGCGAGCGCCCCGAAGCGGATGAAAATATCGCGACCGTGGCCAAACCTTTGTCCGACCCGGTCTTCGGCCCCACTGGTCCGCTGATGAAACTCTGGTCCTGAATTGAAACATCAGACTACAGGTAAAGTTCATGGAAAACAAAGCACCGCTCGATAAAGATAAGATTATCCCGGAAAGAATGGCAGTTCTCAAATCGCTGCCGGTTGAGGTCAAGCAGCAGCTTACCGGGGAGGAGGCCCAGGCCTTTCTCTATGGTGAGGAGCTGCCCCCTGACCTGGCCGAAAAGCTCAAGGACTACCTCGTCGACGAAGAAGGGTAAGTAGTTTAGCAGTTTGAAATAATAAAGCACAGGAGGCGTTATGAAGCCATTCAGCCGCATTGGATTTCTTCTCTTACTTTCGCTGCTCTTCACCGGTTGCGGCTATAACAGCCTGCAGATGAAAGAGGAACAGGTATTCAAAGCCTGGGCCGATGTCGAAGCCACGCTCCAGCGGCGGGCTGATCTTATTCCCAACCTGGTGGCCACCGTACAAGGCTACGCCTCCCATGAAAAAGAGACGCTGGAAGCCGTCATCAACGCCCGGGCCAAGGCCACCTCCGTGCAGCTCAGTCCGGAGGACCTTTCCAGCCAGGCGGCCATGCAGCAGCTGTCGGCTGCCCAGGGAGGGCTCACTTCGGCTCTTTCAAAGTTGATGCTGGTGGTGGAGCGCTATCCGGACCTCAAAGCCAACCAGAATTTTCTTGATCTGCAGAACCAGCTCGAAGGTACCGAGAACCGTATCAATGTTGCCAGGCAGCGCTATAATGGTGCCGTGGAGGAGTTCAACGGGTCGATTCGCCGTTTTCCGCAAAGCCTGACCAACTCGATACTGCTCAAGCTAGACAGGAAAGAGTATTACAAGGCCGATGAAGGAGCTCAGGCGGCCCCTCAGGTAAATTTCAACTAGACTATCTGCTGTGTCTGGTCTCAGAAGAAGATTATCAATTTTCTGCCTCTTCTTCTCGCTTGCGCTTTTTCTTGCCGTTCAGGCCTCGGCTCTTGAAGTGCCGAGGTTGCAAGGACGGGTCAATGATTATGGTGAACTGCTCTCCCCCGCCACCGAGGCGTCTCTTGAATCCGTATTGAAAAGCCTGGAGTCGTCGGACTCTACCCAGATCGTCGTGCTGACCATAGGGAGCCTGCAAGGTGACAGTCTCGAGGAGTTCAGCCTGCGCGTGGTCGAAGACTGGAAAATCGGTCAGCAAGGGTTAGACAATGGCGTACTGCTGCTGGTTGCAAGGGACGACAGGAAAATCAGGATCGAAGTCGGTTATGGTCTCGAAGGAACGCTCACCGATATGACCGCGGGCCGTATCATCCGCAACGTAATAGGGCCTAAATTCAAACAGGGCGACTTCAATCAGGGAATAATTGACGGCATCGGCGCCATTGTCATGACAGTTCGGGGTGAATTCACCGAATCCACCGAACCGAATTCCAGCGGATCCGGCCGGGAAGACCCCGGCGGACTTCTAACGGCAATGATCTTTATATTTTTTATCTTCGGCTCACTGCTCAGAAAAAGCAAAGTTGCGGCAGCTGCCGTCGGAGGTATTGCCACTCCGCTGCTGGCGTTTCTGCTTTTCGGGATTACCGGACTCGCCCTGCTTGTCCTTATACCGATAGGTATGCTTGGTGGTCTGGTGGCTGCTGCTCTGGCGGGATCCTCCGGTGGGGCGATGAGCAGAGGTGGTCAGGCGGGAGGATACGGCGGTGGATTCGGTCGCTCTTCGGGCGGTTTCGGCGGGGGCTTCGGGGGCGGTGGTGGTGGTTTTGGCGGTGGCGGTGCTTCTGGAGGCTGGTAGGACGAAATGAAAACCCTTGCTCAAAATTTTCTCACTGATGATGAACAGCGCACGGTGACCGAAGCGGTGCAGACCGCTGAAAAACAGACTTCCGGTGAGATCGTCCCGATGATCGTCTCCGAGAGCCATTCCTATCCCGTGGCACCCATCATCGGGGGCGTGTTTTTGGCGTTGCCGACAGCGCTGCTTTCAGCCCGGTTGTGTGGTGGACTGCTCTGGCTTGGCACCGACAACATGTGGCTGTTTCTGATTTTTTTCTCAATTTACTATGCAATCGCCTACCTGGCAGTCAAACAATTTCCATCACTTAAACGATTATTCCTCTCCCCGGAACGAGCTGACCTTGCCGTGCGGGAGGCTGCGGCCTCAGCGTTTTTCAGTGAAGCGCTGCATGACACCAGAGATGCCAATGGCATTCTGCTCTATGTGTCAGTGTTTGAAAGGAGGGTATGGGTGCTGGGCGATCATGGCATAGATGAAAGAATCGATCCCCAGATCTGGAAGGAAATCGTCGATCTGGTAAGCCATGGTATCAGACAGGGTGGCTCCTGCCGCGCAATCTGCGAGGGTATTGAGCGGATAGGCACAATTCTTCACGAACACTTTCCGATAGAAGCGGACGACAAGGACGAATTGCATAATTTGATCATCCGCTGACCACTGGACCTTACTCTCGGGGACCAAACCTCACTTCAAGCCGAGGAACGATCTGTTCGAGCAGATCGCCACGCCCCAGATATGGACAGGGATCATCATAGGGAAAATCACGACACTGCTTCGGCCGGGCCAAATGAATAGTACAGCGTGCCCGCAGTTTATGATCGCTTAAAAAAACGCAGGAACCGTCGGCTTTTACCCTGAAAGTATTCTTCCCCTCGATGAATCTTTTTCTGACCTCACCGTCACTTATTGCCAAGTGTCGGGCGATACGGTTTATATCGATCGCATCGAGGTAAAGAGTGGCTCCTTCCAGGCGGTAACAGCAGTATCCTGGGCAGTAGTTGCAGAATACCAGACCGCTGTTGTCCGGATTGTTTTCGGCCGTATCCTCTTCGTACATTATCATGCGGATTTCCCCCGTTGCGAATGCAGGCTATAACCGAGCGCCAGGTTACAAGCCCTATCCAGACGGATTGTAACTATCTGCTCAGCTCTTTCTGGAGCCAACCGACTCGTAGGTGATCCGGGGCGATCTCCTGCAGCGTTTCCAAAATAGCCGCGGCTTGGTCCAGGTCTTCTTTTGTTCCCCTGAGTCGATGGGCACGAGCCAACTTACACAAACCGTAAACGTTTTCGGGATCCAGCACCAGACCTTTTCTCAAAAGTGCAATGGCCTGCTCCGGTTGGTTGATCATCAGATGCAGATAGCCAAGAAAGAAATAGCCGAAAGGATCTTCGGGACGCAGTTCCACATAGCGCTGAAGCAGGGGCAGCGCAGTTTCATACTGGTAATGGGCATCCACATGGGCAATCGCCAGATATTTCAGCACTCCTGGATGATCCGGTTGCAGTTCCCTGGCCTTGTTGAGCAGTTTGAGCCGTTTCTGCCCCATCGATGTAAGGGTGTAGAGCCTGCCAAGTTCGTAGAGTGCAGCAAAGTCTTCAGCGTCGCCTTGTAGTTGCTCTTCCAGCAGAACAATCCGTCCCACTGATTCGTTGTCGCCGGCCACGCTATAGAGGTCATCTCCAGCGAGCGGGATGTCTTGCCCCATCCAATAGGGACAGCGTGACAAGAGTTCAATGTAGGGATGTTCACCTCGTTCGATTCCCCATGCCGGAGCCCTGCCCATGCGCACAATCTTGCGCTGATGAACCATATCGAATTGCCATCCTTCTTCGGTTCTGCAGAAGAGAAAAGGGGCGTTCTCCCAGCCTTTTTTGTTGCCGAAGAAGACAACCCCATAATTACCATTCTCGATTATCTCGTAAGGTTTCTTTCCCCAGGTGCGGACATCGTCCTCGAACCTTCGCGCCGGCTGATTGGTGAAGTCCCGGTAAATGAGCCGGGTCACCGGCGTGTAAACGCCGATGTCAGGAACACGGTTTTTATCGCGCCAGCTCTGAATTAAGGTCTGCCACGCTTCATCCGGGGTACTGCCGGCCGGGTACTTTCGGCCGCTGTCAGCAACAGTTTCGACCTTGAACTCGTCCAAATCGACATCTGCTCCTCCGCCACCCGACAGAAATCTCTGATCCCGGGCACTGATAGTTGCCACATCCGCCTGGTTGAGCGACATGAGCTGAGCCCGGGCCTCTATCTCCTCGATGACTGCCAACAGGCCGATCTCGAGTTGGCCGCTCAGATAGTAGGACTTGAGTTGTTTGGTTTCTATATAGCCGGTGAACAGATCGGTAAACACATGTTCCAGAGCTGACCCAACTTCAATCCTCACCTCCTTATCCCGCTCCGACAGCATGAGCAGCAGTCCACGGCCGCCATAACCACGGCCGACATCCCACTCGGTAAAGAGTCTGGAAGTCGCCTCCTTCAGCGTCTCATCGCTTCCGGTTGAGGGTATCGTGGACAGCACAACCTCAATGTCATAGTCGCTTCTGATATGGCTGAGATAGTCCTCAGTCGATTCTGCTATATCACCAAGAATTTGTGCCTCATCAATCAGTTGTCTGTCTCCTCGTTGCCTGTCCGTTTCCCGCCCACAGCCGGACTGCCAGAAGATAAACAAAAGACAGCAGACAAGTTGGCCAAGTAGTCGTGCCGACGCTGATAGCTGCACCTTATTCATCGACCGCCAGTCAATATAGAGCAGTGGATGACTACGTTGGTTTCAGCTGCCAAAATAGGAGGGTTCATTGCCGGCTTTCCACTTGATATTACACCCCATACTGGGCTGCTGGACCACCTCAACTTCTCGGCCTTCCAGCATCTGAGCCACCGCCGCGGTCAAATCATCCCCGGTAACCGGCGTCGTGTTGCCCGGTCGGGCGGAGTCGAACTGGCCCCTGTAGACCAGCTTCCTGTCTTTGTCGAACAGGTAGAGATCCGGTGTACAGGCAGCTCGATAGGCTCGGGCTACCTGCTGATCTTCGTCGACCAGGTAGGGAAAGGTGTAGCCGAACTCTTTTATGTCCTGGGCCATGCGCTCAGGGCTGTCATCGGGGTAGGTTTGGTAATCGTTGCTGTTGACGGCAACGACCGTAATCCCCTGGCCCTGATACTCCCTGAACCTCTGAACCAGCTGCTCTCTGATATGGATGACATAAGGACAGTGATTACACATGAAAACAACCAGCA
>JBPCUV010000294.1:0-3526 GCA_051010975.1 Desulfocapsaceae bacterium | reverse complement strand
TGTCAGCTTTTTTGCGTTCTGAGACTATGACTGGACCCAAACAATTCCCTGATGGAATGCAGCCGCTCGGCAACGAAGAGTTCACCTTCAAATGCCATCCCGGCGTATCATGTTTTACTGTCTGCTGCAAAAACGTTGAACTCGACCTTTATCCATACGACATTATCAGATTGAGGAAACAGCTGTCCATCGATTCTGAAACTTTTATGCGCACGTACACGGAGCTGAAAAAGGGGGGAAATCCCTATTTCCCGACTGTTATTCTCAAACTGAGTTCAACAGGGGATGTGAACCAGTGTCCTTTTCTGGATGAGCAGGGATGTACCGTTTACGAAAATCGCCCTACAGCCTGCAGGACCTATCCCCTTGAACGAGCTGTTGACAGAACTGGCAAGAGGGGACGTTTGAGCGATTATTATTTCCTGACCAATCACGACTACTGTAAAGGTCATTTTGAACCACAGCAGAACTCTGTGAAACAATGGGTCAGAAGTCAGCATCTCGATGAGTTCAACCAGATGAATGACCGCTGGGCCGAAGTCGATACTTTGTTCGCCTCCAACCCCTGGAAAGGTGAGGGCAGCGGTGGTCCCAAACAGCAGATGGCGTTTATGGTATGCTACGATATTGACGGGTTTAGAGCTTTTGTCGAAGCCCAGCGGTTGCTCGACAACTATCGACTCAATCGTGAGCAGAAAAAAAGAATTGCTGGAGACGACACGGAGTTGCTGAAATTCGGTTTTGAGTGGCTCCAGGAAATTCTGGGCGGACGGTCTTCGCTTATCAAAAAATAGACGGTTCGCCGGAAGAGAAACAGACCTGCCAGGTACTTGCAAGAAGGCAGGTATTGTGTTAAAAGAAGATGTTTTGCGCCCATCATTTGGGTGCTTATGCAGAAAGCCACTAAATACACACATTCCCAGCCAATCTGGTGTCGGCAGTGAGCCGATCAACGGGGAATGGAGGAACAACCAGAAGGAGGATAACCATGGCAAACGCAAGTGTAAAAGAGATGCTGCAGGCAGGCCTGCATTTTGGTCACCAGACCAGGCGCTGGAATCCGAAAATGAAGCCCTATATTTATGGTCCGCGTAACGGTATCTATATCATCAACCTGGATCTATCCAAGCGCATGTTCGACAAAGCCTGCGATTTTATTACAAACGAAATCGGGGGCGGGGGAAGTCTGCTGTTCGTTGGCACCAAGCGTCAGGCTCAGGCAATTATCCGCGAACAAGCGAAGCGCTGTAATATGTACTATGTTGACCATCGCTGGCTCGGTGGCATGATGACCAACTTCCAGACCATCAAAACCAGTGTCGATCGTCTCAAGTCGATCGAGTCCATGCAGGCCGACGGTTCCATCAACAAGTTCCCCAAGAAGGAAATTTTGATGATGGAGAAAGAGCGGGTTAAATTAGAACGAAATGTCGGTGGCATCAAGGATATGAGGGCCCTTCCCAGCGCTCTCTTTGTTGTCGATCCCAAGGCCGAGGCTATTGCGGTCAACGAGGCTAAAAAACTTGGTATCCCGATCATTGCAGTCACCGATACCAATTGCGACCCGGACGGTATCGATTATTTGATCCCTGGCAACGATGATGCCATAAAGGCAATCAAACTGATCAGCCACTATGTTGCCGAGGCCGTCCTGCAGGGTCAGGCCATGCGTGATGGTGAGGAGGCCTCAGAAGAGGCGGTGGAAGCAGCAATGGCCGATGCAGAACAAGATAGTGTGCTGGAAGGTGCCGAGGTAGAAGATGCTAAGGTAGAAGATGCTAAGGTAGAAGATGCCAAGGCAGAAGATGCCAAGGCAGATGATTCCGAGAAAGCTGCCGAGTAGCCTAGCAGTCTATATCCAGCGAGGGCTGGAGGAAAAATAAGAGGGGCAGTCGTCAGACAGCCCCTTTTCGCTATAACGGCAAGGCTTGACCCACTTTTCGGTCAAGCCTTGCCGTACCTGACAAAAAACTTACATCATATAAGAGAAACTGTACCGGTTGGCAAAGCGGTGCAGCCATGTACGGAGGAATATTATGAAAATCACCACCCAGATGGTTAAAGAGTTGCGCGACAAGACCAGCGCTGGAATGATGGATTGCAAGAAGGCTCTGAGCGAAACCGACGGAGATATGGAAAAAGCTGTCGACCTGCTACGCAAAAAAGGTCTTGCTGTTGCTGCTAAACGGGCGGGAAGGGCCACTTCCGAAGGTGTTGTCGAAACTTACATTCATGCGGGCGGAAAGCTCGGTGTAATGGTTGAACTAAATTGTGAAACTGACTTCGTAGCCAAAACTGATCAGTTTCGTGAGTTGGCTCGTGATCTGGCTATGCATATTGCCGCCTCCAATCCGGTGGCTATCGACCGTGAGAGTGTACCTGAAGCCATCCTGGCCCGTGAAAAGGATATCTATGTCCAGCAGGCTCTGGAATCTGGCAAGCCGGAAAATATCGTGGAGAAGATTGTCTCCGGCAAGATCGATAAATTTCTTGCAGAGATCTGTCTGCTGGAACAGAAATACGTCAAAGATCCCGATCTCAGCGTCCAGGATCTGTTGACCGATTGTGTCGGGAAAATGGGTGAGAATATTTCCGTGAAACGGTTTGCCCGCTTTCAAATCGGCGTGGAATAGAACAATTTCGGTTCCGGTCAGAACCCGGAATCGATAAATTCAAAACGGGAGCACTTCGATGCAGGTCAAATATCGACGAATACTACTGAAATTGAGCGGTGAAGCACTTATGGGTGAAGATTCGTTCGGGATCAGTACTACTGTGATCGATTTTGTTGCATCGGAAATCAAGGCCGTTGCCGGTCTGGGCGTCGAGATCGGTCTGGTGATCGGGGCAGGCAATATCTTCAGGGGCGTGGCCGGAGCCAGCAAAGGCATGGATCGCTCCACCGCCGACAACATGGGTATGTTGGCCACGGTAATGAACAGTCTGGCTATGCAGGATGCACTGGAAAGGTGTGGGGTCGATACCAGGGTGCAGTCGGCTATCCCCATGCAGTCGGTCTGTGAACCGTATATCAGGCGACGGGCGACCCGGCATCTGGAAAAGGGCAGAACCGTAATTTTTGCTGCCGGCACAGGAAATCCTTATTTCACTACCGATTCAGCCGCGGTGCTCAGGGCACTGGAAATCGACGCCAATCTGATTATTAAGGCTACCAAGGTCGATGGCGTTTACGATAAAGATCCGGTAAAATATTCGGATGCCGTGAAATATGACCAGCTCACCTACGATACGGTACTCAAGCAGGGGCTTCGGGTAATGGATGCTGCCGGAATTGCGCTGGCCAAGGAAGACAACAAACCTATCCTGGTGATGAATATGACCGTACCCGGCAATGTCAGAAAAGCGGTGCTGGGCGAGAATGTGGGGACTTTGATCAGCTTGGAATAGAAGACCACTTTCAATTCAACGAAACAGGTGAGAATATGAGCGATGTGATTCTGGAAATGGCTGAAAAAATGGAAAAAAGTGTCGAGGCGTTCAAGAACGAACTGGCCAAAGTACGGAC
>JBPCUV010000293.1:0-3445 GCA_051010975.1 Desulfocapsaceae bacterium | reverse complement strand
TATGCAAACGTTACATATCCACAACCCATTCCGCGGCAAATGGTCTGGTTAGCGGTAGTAGAGACAGTAGGTGGATATTAAACGGTATCTGCATGTTTTTGTACGCGTACACTCTCGGTTATCGTTTTGATTTTACGGTACAATAATCCCGCTTATCTGAGATTGTCAACCCCTATTAACTACTTTTCCTCCACGATGGTAAACACCTGACTCGCTATCGATCACCGAATTGTTTGTAAATGCTATTGTTTATTGACATATAATTGCGGTATTTCTATACTGCAAGGCTCCATTTAATTACCGGATGACCCGGTGATCGTGCATCTAATAGCATAGCATTACAGAGGACTTAGTCAGGTCGCAGGTAAGCGGTGCCCACGCAATTGTAAAATGTCTCCTCGAAGAAAATGTAGATACAATTTTCGGTTACCCGGGCGGAGCGGTTATCGATCTCTACGATGAGCTGATGAACTGTGCCGACCTTACCCATGTATTGGTGCGACATGAGCAGGCTGCAGTCCATGCAGCCGACGGTTACGCCAGGGTAACCGGCGAAGTAGGTGTCGCCCTGCTCACTTCAGGTCCCGGAGCAACCAACGGAGTTACCGGCATTGCCACCGCTTATATGGACTCCATCCCCATCGTTATCCTCACCGGTCAGGTGCCGACCCCGCTTATCGGTAATGATGCCTTTCAGGAAGTCGATATTGTCGGTATCACCAGGCCCTGCACCAAGCATAATTATCTTGTCAACAGCAAGGACGAGTTGGTAGACGTCATGCGCGAGGCTTTCCATGTTGCCCGCACCGGACGCCCTGGCCCCGTGCTCGTCGACCTGCCCAAGGACATCATCAAAGACGGGATAGATTTTGAGGACAGAAAACCGATAAGGATGCAAAGCTATCAACCTACTTACGAGCCGCACATGGGCCAGGTCGAAAAGGCCTGCCAACTGATCATAGAAGCCAGGAAACCGGTTCTCTATGTAGGGGGTGGAGTAATCTTGTCCGATGGGGCAACCGAGCTCACCGAACTGGCTACCAAATTAAACATTCCGGTAACTATGACCTTGATGGGGCTCGGCGCGTTTCCTGGTCACCATGAACTGTCCATGGGTATGCTGGGAATGCACGGCACTTACACTGCCAATATGGCAGTGGCCGAGAGTGACTTACTCATCTCAGTGGGAGCCAGGTTTGATGATCGGGTCACCGGCAAACTGGATACTTTTGCAACAAATGCAAAAATTATCCACATCGATATAGATCCAACCTCCATCAGCAAGAACGTCAAAGTGGACGTACCCATAGTCGCGGACTGTAAAAAAGCGCTGACGGCGATGAACAACTGGTTCAACAATCAACAGGACATTTCCGTGGTGGCTGAGAAAACCAAACACCAGGACTGGTGCAATAAGATAACAAATTGGCAGGAACTGCACCCACTCGGCTACCAAGAAGAGGGTGAGCAGATAAAGCCACAGTACGTTGTCGAAATGCTGGACAAACTTACCAAGGGTGAGGCCATAGTCGCCACTGAAGTTGGACAGCACCAGATGTGGGCTGCCCAATTTTATCGCTTTAGTGATCCCCGCCGATTCCTGACTTCAGGCGGGCTGGGTACCATGGGCTATGGGTTTCCGGCAGCCATCGGGGCAAAACTAGCCATGCCCGACAAAATTTGTATCGACGTCGCAGGAGATGCCTCGATCCAGATGAATATCCAGGAACTGGCAACCGCGAGACAATACAATACCCCGGTGAAGATCGCCATTCTCAATAACCAGTTCCTCGGTATGGTTAGGCAGTGGCAGGAACTGTTTTATGACAAACGCTACGCCTCCACCGTCATGGACGTCGCCCCCGATTTCGTCAAGCTCGCCGAGGCCTACGGTGCCGTCGGACTTCGGGCCACCAAGAAGAGCGAAGTTGAGGATGTCATCAAAGAAGCCCTGGCAGTTGACAACACCGTCTTAATGGATTTCAAGATCTCCCGCGAAGAAGGGGTGTTCCCAATGGTTCCGGCCGGCAAATCGAATACTGAAATGCTGCTTGTCTAGCATTCATCTCGGCTCTGGCGCTAAAATTAATCAGTATGAGTAAAATGAAGCATACGTTATCTGTACTGCTCCTGAACAAACCTGGAGTGCTCTCCAGGGTCACCGGTCTGTTCAGCGGCCGTGGTTTCAATATCGAAAGCCTTTGCGTGGCCGAAACGCTTGACCCCAAAGTCTCTTGCCTGACTGTCATCACCAAGGGCAACAACGCCATTATCGAGCAGATCACCAAACAACTCCACAAACTGATCGACGTCATCAAGGTGGTCGATATCGATGAAGGCGAATTCGTCGAGCGGGAGATGGTTTTGATCAGGGTAAACGCCGAAGAACACACCCGGGCTGAAGTATTGCGGATAATCGATATTTTCCGCGGTAAGGTCGTTGACGTGAGTCCCAGGAGCTATGCCATAGAGGTCACCGGTTCCAGCTCGAAAATAGAAGCAATCATCGACATCCTGCGCCCCATCGGCATCCAGGAAATCGTTCGGACAGGTAAAATTGCCATCGCCCGAGGTCGGGCATCGAAGAAAGGTGTTGCATGAAAACAGAGAGAATCCCCGTTGCCGCTGAAGGATATCCTTTTATCGGCTACAGTGCCCTTTTAACCATTCTCAGCGGTCTTTTGGGCTTCCCGGTCATATCGCTCATCTTACTAATCACCACCACCTTTATTTTAATGTTCTTCAGGGATCCGGAAAGAACCACACCGGAGATCGACCGGGGCGTTATCTCCCCTGCCGACGGTAAAATAATCTTCGTGGAGACCACTAGAGACGAACGCTTTGCCAACGAAGATGTTCTCAAGATCTCCATCTTCATGAATGTATTCGACGTCCATGTGAACCGTATTCCTTTTTCGGGCAAAGTGAACAAAGTGCACCATGTACCCGGTTCCTTTCTGGCTGCCGACAGCGAGAAAGCGCACCTGAACAACGAGTATTGTGCGGTGAAAATAATTACCGATGACAATAGAGAGCTCATCATGGTTCAGATCGCCGGTCTGATCGCCAGAAGAATTATCTGCCGACTTGAAACCGGCGACACAATTAATCGTGGCGAACGCTATGGCTTGATTCGGTTTGGTTCGCGAGTTGATCTCTACCTGCCGCGCCAGTCAAATCCTGCGGTCAAGGTTGGGGACAAGGTGGTCGCCGGGGAGAGCCTGCTGGCTTATCTCGGATAATATTTACCTGGAGTTCGGTTCCCGGAACTACATACAACTAAGAATCATGGCTTCTTTCCATATTGTTCAACTGCAGACATCGACAGCTGATGTCGACTCCCCTGTCAGGTAACTCATGCGGATTATCAGCGGCTCAGCAAAAGGTCGTAAACTCTACCCTCCGCTTTCCCGCAACAAAGACATTCGCCCCACCTCCGATCGAG
>JBPCUV010000292.1:0-6931 GCA_051010975.1 Desulfocapsaceae bacterium | reverse complement strand
CCGAATACATGCCAACTTCCAGCAAGTCTTGTACCCACTGTGGAAAACGCTTGGTAAACAGATCTATTTTTACATGATCTCCTTTCCATTGAACAAACGCCAATGCGAAAAAAATCGTCAGGCAGAGTAAAAATTCTTCAATTTCTATGGCGCCAGGAACACTTTTGGAGAGGGTAAAACGGAAGACGACATCAAGTATCACCGGGATGGGCATCAGAAATAACAGCGCGCCACTGATGTAATACATCACCTTGACGACAGGCTGTAGGATTTTACGCAGTGTCTCGACTGTTTTCGCGATCACATTTCGCATGTTAACCTCGCATTGACCCTAAAATGTAAACTCTTTCTGCCTGTTCAACCCTTCCCGAGAGGCCGCCAGCACTCAAGAACCGACGGCCTCGTTTTGGCATCCTTACTCTATTTGGCACTGATTGCGTAGGCGTCCTCAACAATCTGGCGTGCATTAGAAAAGCCTTGGTCCTCCATCTTCTTGACCCACTCATCGACAATAGGCTGAGTTTTGGCTTGCCACTTGGCCCGCTCCTCCTCTGAGAGAACAGTGAATTTATGTCCCTTTTCCTTCATCCACTCGGTGTCCTTGGCAGCTCCGGTATCAAGCGTTTTTCCTGAGACTTCAACCATTTTGAGACCGGTAGTATCGGCCAGAACCTGCTGCATGTCAGCCGGCAGACTGTTCCATTTGTCAAGGTTTACACCTGCGTAAAAGTGCGTTGTCATGAGGCCTAAAATTATATGGTACTTCGTGACATCACTGATTTTGTATGCCTTCATCGGAGCAATGGGGCAGACAACGCCGTCTGCCATTCCCCGCTGCAGGGAGAGATAGGTGTCATGGGGGGTTGTTTCTACCGGGTTGGCGCCCAAAGCACTGACCATACGAGCAAGATCACCCGTCCAGACTATGAGTTTCAGGCCTTGTATGTCTTCCAGTGTTTGAATGTCTTTTTTGGTGGTATGTACCTCGAAAGGAGCGCTCACCCATTGCCAGAGGACTTTCATGTCTGCAAATTCTTTTTGCATTTCCGGGTATTTTTCATACAACTCCCAGACCATCCGGCTGCCCGACTCGGCAGTCTTGTTCATAAACGGCAGTAATGCGACGCTGGATATCGGGAATTTTCCTCGGGCAGACATCTGGCTGGGCGTAAATATCATGTCTGCCGCACCAGACATCAGAGCAGCGTTGGCCTCTTTAGCAGGAGCGAGTGCGTTAGGGTTGAAAAATTGAATTTTCAAGTTTCCACCCGTCTTTTCACTTACTTCATCAATCCAGGGCATAACGCCGTTTTTTATTGTTGGATGTTTGTCTGGGTATTCGCTGGCCAATCGTATTTTTTGTTTATCCGCAGAATGGCCAGAAATTGCCAGCGCCATAAACATGAAGACTGTGGCCGCCGACAGACCTAACTTCACTATGAATCTTGATCTCATTGCACACCTCTCAGTTCTGATTTTTTACCTCTGTGATTACACGCCGCCCCAATAGCTTTCATTTTGGTTTAATCCTCATGAAGGCGTGTCCCTTTGACATCTTGTTATTCTATTCGTCTTCCAGGTCAGCCGACACACACAATGCAGCGTCACCCTGGTACGGTTTTGAACCTTCTGTTTCGATGACCCTTCTAGGACCGGGCTCTGCCGCACCGGGCACCCTGAAAGTTGTCACGTCAATCGGGTCAATGGCTATCTCATCGGGTTTTTCCAACTGCGGAACCCACTCGTAGGGCACCCGGTAGGCCCTGTAGATCATATTGATGTTCATCTGCTTGCCCCAGTAAGGGCTGATATACTCCCATGCTATTTCATGGTCTTTGGTGACCTCGATGATGCGGCCGCCTGATCCTTCAGTGATAAGCGTATTGCCATTCGGCAGACGCTGGGCAGAACTGATGAAAGGACTGTAAAACCGACTCGCATCAACCGGCTGCAGATACCCTGCCTCGGTGGGCCCGTACTGCCATACTATTTTCAGCGTAACAGGATCGAATTCAAGCACTCTGGAATAATCTCGCAGGGCATTCTTGGCACCGGTCGGAGCCCCCGGATTGGGTGCACCGTATCCTGCCCAGCCGCCATTATCGAAGACCAGGATATTGCCTTCTCCGGGCAGGCCCTGAGGTATCATGTGGGCATGATGCTGACCGATAATCCAACCGAGTTCTTTGAGTTCAGGTGAGGTATTGTAATCGGGTCCCACTGTCCAGACAATTTTTCCGCTCTGTTTGTCCGTTATGGCGATTATGTTCGTTTCGCGGGCATCCCAGATAATGTTGTCGGGATGGAAGCGTTCATCCCCTGCATCGTAAAAACGGTTGGGCCCGAGCGCCGACATCGAATTGATATGCATCCAGTCTCCCATTCCCCCGCCGGCTTCTCGAAAATTTGGGTCCCGGAACAAGATATTTTTCGCTTCCTCCGAGAAGTCAAACTCATCAAAATGCTCACTTAATATCCACTCCCATATGATATCCCCGTTCCAGTCAACTTCTATGATGACATCATCGAGAAGTTTTTTATCGGTGATTTCCTTATTATACAGATTTTTATGAGACAGGATTAAGGTGTTGCCGCTATCTACCTTGGGATCCATCCCGGGAACATAGTAGCCAACCGGATTGCCCTCACGTTGATAGTCATGGTGCTGGCGTGCCATCCACTGCGGTTCCTCGCCGGGATCCTCAATATATTCATATTGATCGAACTTCCAGACAATGTTGCCGTCCCAGTCCACCTGCACCAGATCGGTCTGGTCCTGCATGCCGTATTTATTATTTCGCTCAGCCAGATGCCCCATCACCTGGCCGCCCGGAAGCAGCTTGTTTGGAAAGCCGTGCAAATTTTTCCATAATTGCACCTCTGCCCCGCTCATATCTATCAACAACGCTCCAACCTCTTTGGCCTGGAAAATGGTGTAACCGCTATAACATTTCTCCGGTTTAAACACTGTCGTTCCAGTAGGATACACGCTTGGATAACTCATTTTAACTGATCTCCGTTTAGTTATGTTTCATGGTCGATGTCGTTTATAGCAAAATTAGTCCAATACCTATCTATTCATCGAGTCGCCAAGAAGCTGCTGGCGCACTTTCCCGGCAGCATCCTGTAATCCTTTCAGGTAAATTTTTCGCTGATTCCAAACCATCTGATTTGATGGCCCGGCTGTGACAATTGCCGCGACAGGGGTGCCGTCTTGATCAAGAACCGGCACTGCAAATGCACTGATTCCTGGATTGTTACCTTCGTTATCAAAGGCAAAGGCAGTTCTACGGACAGTGTCTAACTCTTTGCCGAGTTGCGCGGGATCGGTGATTGTCTTCGGGGTAAACGATTGCAGTTCTGAACTGAGAATATCTTCGATAAATTCTTTAGATGAGAATGCCAAAATGCATTTGCCGCCTGCAGAAGTGTGATAACAATGACGGTCACCAACCCGAGCAGAAATCTTTATCGGCCCAAGTCCTTCTGTAACGTATATGACCATTACTCGGTCACCTAAAGGAATCTCCAGAACAACTGTCTGGTGCAAATCAAGACGGAGTTGATCTAAATGTGGTTTGGCGATCTGGGTAAGAACAGATTCAAAGGAACGGCTATAGGCTACTGCAAGACTGTATATTTGAGGGCCCAGGGAATATTTCTTACTCTCAGGATTATGACGTACAAATCCTTGTTTCCGGAGAACATTCAACATTCTACTTACGGTTGATCTGTTCATCGAAAACGATTTTGAAATCTCAACCGTCCCCATTTCCCGATTGTCAGGAATAAACACCGACAGAAGGTGTAATCCCTTTTCTAATGAACTATGGGTTTGTTGTCTCTTTCGAGATCGTTGCATATAGTGCACTCCTGGTTCACGATGCGACCCTCTCCTTTTTGACTACAGTACTATTCGATTCCTGTCAATCTTTTTTTCAGATGAGATTTATCGACCTAAATCCAGTGCTCTGTGAAAATCACACTGATATCAGGTGATACTGACGGGGAGGGGCATTAACAACCACCGGCTCCTGAAGCGGCGCAGGTGGATCATATACAGCAAGTACAGAGGAAAGAGTTGGGTCATCAGATTCTCTGACTTAAATCTGGACCGATTAGGTGGGACAGGTCAAGGAAACATCTTCCCTAAGTCGAGAATAAAGTGGGGAATAAGTAATAGCCTAATTCCTTTTCCTCGTAGGCAAGGTTCAAAAACTCACAGCCATAAGAATCATTTCTGATGTCCACAACTCTTAACTCTTTATCGATGACGCTACCCTGTTGATCATCGAGGGTAAATCGGACATGAAGTCTATGCCCTTGCTTGATATCTTTCGGTCCAATGACTTTGAATCGAATACCGCTCATTGACAGGTCCAATACAGTTATTGCATACCAGTCGTTTGAACCTGTAGAGACATTAGTGACCTCACCGGTCAAGTTTACTTGTTTCCTGTAAAACTGGCGGAAATTTAGCTTTATTTCGAATCTCTCATTACAAACACATTTCGCAACAATACTATGCTTCTTACCCTGTTGCTGGGCTACTGACATACGATATGTATGCTGGCAATAGGGGCAGGTAAATGCCGTATAGTTTTCCTTGTTTACAAATGTCTCGACAGTCTTCATCTAAATCCTTTAATCCAATTCAAATTGGTTTCACCATCATTTAATTAGCATACCCATAAGTCGAAATTACAAATTTTTTATGAGAGAATTTTAAAAGGAGTGATTCACTAAAGTTATGTTCTAGTACTTTCGTACAATGGTCTGGGGCAAATTATTAGTTTAAAATAGACAATATAGAAGAAAATGGAGTACCACGGCCTAAAAACGAACACTATGCACCTCTCATGAAAACCAAAGAGTTTAGAGTTAAGGACAACCGTTTGCTGTTCAAATGCCCTTACTGTGGTAAAAGAAGAAATTTTACAATCCTGAATAATAGAAGAAAAACTATTAAGTGCTGGGATTGCCAAGGAATGACCAGATGTGTTTTTAATCGCAGACCAGAGCCACGGGAACCCCAAAGTGGCCTGCTGACCCTGAAGACTCTGGAGGGCAAAGAAATAATAGTTATGATGCGTGACATCTCTTCCAGGGGAGTTGGCTTTGAAATAATGAAGGGTAAGGATGCACGCAGAATCAGAAGGGGGCAGGAAATATCTCTCACCTGTAACTGGAGCCCTGCCATGATCCCAAAAGCTCGTTTTCGGGTTCAGAACATAAATGGTTTTCGAATTGGAGCAAGGGTTAAAAGGTAACAAGCTTGTTCAGTTGGCAATTGATTAGTGGTTTAAACCCGACAAATACAAATCATTAATTCCTTTGTGGGATGAAACGGCTGATGAAGTGATAACTGCGTAAGAGTCCTAGTAGTGCCTATCTCTCGCTTTAGAAATAGTCTAGAGGCTCCGCCTACCCGATCTTAATACCATGAACCCGGTCAGCGGTGCCTACCATCAGGGAGATTCACGTAGTGTGTTTTTTGTTCCCCTGCGTTAACCGAACCGGTCTTAGTCTTTATCATATCTGCAGTAGACCACATTAATCGTATAACGATAATCCAGCCTGCATAGCCGAGACAGAGAAAAGCAACAACCGTGGTAAACAAGTCTTTGGAAATGTACAAGAGGACTGCCCCGGAAAGACATAGAATAAGGGGCTTCGCACGATACAACGAGTCAGGTAACCAAATTTTCATAACCTTACTCCCTATTTGGTTTTTAGGGCGACGTTCGGGTTAGATTAATTGTCTCTCAATAAAAATAATTTGTCAAACAAAATACTACAAAGTGGTAGGCTCAACTCATCGTATCGATTGAGTTGTATTACCCGTTTTAGCGTTACCTGGCGAACCGGTTGCTTTTTCGTGTTGTGTGTGAGAATCTTGCTACTTTATAAATTACGCCCCTTCCTGTTAATAGCCCTATCCGCACTGATTCTCACCATTATCTCAAGTTGCTCAACTGTTCAGTATAAAACTGACCCCAAACTAGTTGGCTATACAGAGCATGGAATTGCATCATTTTACGCCATGAAATTTCAATTTCGTAAGACTTCGAGTGGTGACAGATTCAATCAACTTGCTCTCACCGCTGCCCACCGATCACTTCCCTTCGGAACCAAGGTCCGTGTGACAAATATGTCCAATAATCTTAGTGTTACTGTAAAGATCAATGATCGAGGGCCTTATATTAAGGGTAGAATAATTGATCTAACCAGATATGCTTTCAGCAAGATTGGGGACACCGAACAGGGACTTATCAACGTTAAGATTGAAGTGATCTACTAAAATCCTTTATCAAGCACTGACCCCAGGCGGGTCACCTTGCAAAGCTGGGATTTTTCATTAAAACATCTCGTACATCGGCCCCAGGACCAGTGGAATCGAGCGGCAATTACACAGTAAGATATTTATTTTAGAAGAACTTATGTCGATTGAAAAATCGTTTCCAAAGGATCCTTATACGCTTTCAGGAAACCACCCAAACACTTGGTATTATTTCCAAACAAGCAACTTCTTCTGGTAATCGATGGCGAATGGATGTCTGGCTGCAAAGTCTTTTCCCAGTATGCCTGTTTTGGCAGAACTGGTCTTATCACTGGCGAGAAAGATGAGATTTGGTTCTACCGTGTCTCCTACGGCAAAATAGCTGACTCTTCTCTTTTCTCCTGTAACCGATTTTCCCTTTGCGATGGCCACAGTGGCAGTGCCAAGGTTCTCCGCCTCAAAAAAGTTTGCCGTGGTCATTGGCAGGATGGTTATTGGACTAGTCTCATCAAGCTGCAGTTGCATTTCCATCTGTATGCCTTTGTTACGGATGGTAACTGGTATGAAGACATTGTTGCCGCTGACTTCGATAGACAGGGGTGGTCTAGTGCTCTTTATTTTCCCGTCTGCAAGTTTGGCGCCGGGGGCATT
>JBPCUV010000291.1:0-12025 GCA_051010975.1 Desulfocapsaceae bacterium | reverse complement strand
TTTGGGTTACCATTTACTCGAATTCATACACATTAGAAACTTGCGAGACCATGCGGGATCAACCTTCCAATCAGGTAGTTATAATAGGAGCAGGTATGGCGGGCCTCTCTTGCGCACGGGTACTACACAAGCATGGCCTTAGTTTCACCATCCTTGAAAAAGCGACCCGTCCTGGAGGAAGAATAAAAACCGACCGAATTGAAGGGTTCCAGTTGGATCACGGCTTTCAGGTTCTGCAAACCGGATATCCCGGTATTTCTGATTATCTGGACCTGGATAAGTTGAAGCTCTCTCGCTTTCCCGCCGGTGTGGCCATACGTCACGACGAGCGCTTTCATGTAGTCGCCGACCCTCGCCATCATCCAAGAACACTATACAGTACCATTGCATCCCCTATTGGCTCGCTGGGAGACCGCATGAGATTGTTGAAACTGGTGGTTTCCTTGGTAAGGCATCCCATGGAAAAGATTTTCGAGGATCCAGAGGAGCCAGCCATCGATCTCCTCAGGAAGTGGGGATTCAGCCAGCGCTTCATAGAAAGTTTTTTCATGCCTTTTTTTGCCGGAGCTTGTCTGGACACAAGCATGATGGGGTCGAGCAGGGTGCTGAAATATGTGACCCGACTGTTTTCCAACGGTGATGCGACATTGCCGGCTGAGGGCATGGGGGCCATTGCCCTGCAGCTTGCCTCGTCATTGCCGGAAAACTTCATCCGCTATAACCGGGAAGCGGTTAGTGTGCAGGAAGGGGCTGTCACTCTAGCTGACGGTAACGTTATTGAGGCACAACAGATAGTGGTTGCGGTGTCCCAACCTGTATGCGCCACTCTTCTGAAGCTCGGCGTGCCGGAACAATCGGTGGGGGAGGCCTGCGTATATTTTTCAGCGGAATGGCGGCCGCCGATTCAGCATCCTTTTCTTGTGCTCAATGGTGAAAGTGGAGGCTTGGTGAATAATGTCGCCTTCCCGAGCCTGGTGGCACCAGGCTATGCACCGCCGGGGAAAACTCTTATTGCCGCGGTGGTCCTTGGTGAACAGAATCTGCACAGCGACTGCCTGGAGGACCTGGTTCGAATAGAGTGTGCAGAATGGTTTGGGGAAAAGGTAAACGGGTGGGAGCACCTTAAAACCTATACCATTCGCCATGCGCTGCCAAACCAGGCACCGCCCACTTCGAATCCCTTCATTCCTCCAGAGCAACATTCACCGGGAATTAGGATCTGTGGAGAACATGGCAGTTTGCCTGGATTGCAATGGGCTTTGATGTCTGGTGCAATGGCCGGTAACAGCATCGTGAACGAGATGGTGTGGAGGACAACATGAGATCATTATCTACATTATTGAGATTGTCGGGGAGGAGCTATGGATATCTCTGAACGGGAGATGCATGAGCGGATCAATACCCTTCTTGCAGAGCAGCCCCTGGCGGTTCTCTCTACGCAGCGAAATGGCCAACCCTATTCAAGCCTGATGGCCTTCGCCCACACCGAGGACCTTGGCGAGATTGTTGTTGCCACCGGTAAATCAACTCGCAAGCACCAGAATATCAAAATGGACTCCAGAGTTTCCCTGCTCGTCGATAATCGCTCCAACAGCGAAGAGGATTTTCACTCGGCGGCGGCGCTTACCATTTTAGGTGTGGCTAAGACCATAGAAAAAGACGAATGGCCTGCCTATGAACGCATTTATCTTAAACGGCACCCGTATCTGAAAAAGTTTCTTCACTCCCCCACGACCACATTCATCAGAATAGAGGTTCGACACTACCTGCTGGTGTCACGTTTTCAAAACGTCATGGAGTACAGAATAAGTGATGAAGTGGATTTATTCGATTGACAGACTGCCGCAACCCGATGCTCTGGTCATCGGCGGCAAAGGAATGGCCCTGATGCAGATGGCAGACGCCGGTCTGCCGGTGCCCGCTCCTCTTTGCATCAGCACCGCAGCCTACGACCTGTTTGTCGATACCAATCACCTCAGAGAGAAAATAGGCCTGGAACTCTATCGAAAAAACATCAGGGATATGCGCTGGGAGGAGATTTGGGACGCCAGCCTCCGGATTCAGCTTCTCTTTCTAAAAGGAAAAATAAGTGGTGAACTGAAAAGAAACATACTTGAGACAATTCGGGACAAATTTGGAGATCAGCCCCTGGTGATCAGATCATCTGCTCCGGAGGAGGATGGCGCAGGTGGTTCATTTGCTGGTTTACATGACTCATACATCAACGTTTCCGGCTCCAATGAAATAATAAGGAAAATCAAAAAAGTCTGGGCCTCGCTGTGGTCCGACCGTGCCATTCTCTACCGGCAGGAGCTCGGTCTTGAGGTTCTTAAAAGCAGAATGGCGGTGGTAGTGCAGCCGTTCATAGAGGGCCAGGTTTCAGGAATATTGTTCACCCAGAATCCGCTTGATGAGCAGCAGATGGTTGTCGAAGCGGTGCATGGTCTGAATCAGGGACTGGTAGACGGGGCTGTTGCTCCGGATCGCTGGCTGATTAACCGCCAAAGTCTGAGAGTCGAAGCCCACAAAGCACCTGAAAAAAGAGACACCTGTTTCGTCCGTTCCTCATCTGGCGGATTAATCACTTGCCGCCTGGACAGCGAGAGGAGTGGACATCCGCCGTTGGAAGAAAATTTGGTAGATGGGATAGTCCGGCTCGGCAGGCGGGTAGAGGATCACTACCGGGTACCCCAGGATATTGAATGGACTCTGGCAGATGAGCAGTGGTGCATTCTCCAGGCACGCCCGATTACTGCGGGTAGTGAATCAACACAAGGTGATAAGCGCGCCTGGTACCTCAGCCTGACCCGCAGCTATCAAAACCTTCTGGATCTGCGGGATAGGATAACACAGAAATTACTGCCGGAGATGGATGAAGATTCGGCTCGACTGGCGGCAGTCAATTTCGATGAAATGGGAGATACGGACCTCGCTCTGGAACTGCGCAGACGCAGTCAATTGAATGAGCGATGGACAGCGGTTTACTGGAGTGATTTTATACCCTTTGCCCACGGAGTGAGATTGTTTGGCGAAGTCTATAATGATCTGATCGAACCGGATGACCCGTTCGAATTTGTTATTTTGCTCACCGGTCAAAAGATGTTGAGCACCGAGCGAAACGATCTTTTGAAAGGGTGCGCCAAACTGGCTTCTGCCGATAACTTGCTGCGCCAGAGTCTCAAGGGAGGAGTACTAAAAGATGCGGGCGGAGAGGAATTCCAGTCAAAAGTCAGCCGTCTGAGGTCACATTTTTCAATTGATTTCGTGGGGGGTGGCGATCCGCAGGCAGTCGATAAAATTATTTCCTCTATGATATTGCAGTACTCACTTCTGGCCAGTGAATCGCGAGCAACTTCTGACACCGAGCGTAAACGGCTCGAGCGAGAGTTTCTCGGGACTGCGGAGCGGAAGATCGAATTAGACCCGGCTGAACTTCTGAGCATGGCAAGGGAAAGCTACCGCATCCGTGACGACGATAATATCCACATCGGCAGAATCGGGCAGGAGCTCGAGCGGGCCTGCGAATATGCCAGGGCAAGGCTGCACGGGAGTGGCAGTAGTGTGCCTCAGAGAACCTCGGCCCTCAACCTTGCTCTGGTGCTAGAGGGGAAGACAGTTGCTGAAGGTGCTGCGGAGGTTGCTGAGACTGAAAAACCCAAAGGAGCGGACCACACCCGTGTCCGGGCAAGACAGCTGCAGGGCCAGCCCGCAAGCAGGGGTATTGCGAGCGGTACGGCGCGGGTTGTGAAGCAGATGACCGATCTGTCCGAATTCAAAAAAGGAGAAGTGTTGGTCATCGATTCGATCGATCCGACGATGACCTTCTTTGCACCGCTGGCAGCTGCGATCATCGAGCGCCGCGGAGGCATGCTCATTCACGGCGCGATCATCGCACGGGAGTATGGTATTCCCTGCATCACCGGAGTGGTTGGAGCCACTGACCATATCTCCACCGGTGACCGGATAACCGTGGACGGTTATCTCGGTATCTGCACGGTTCAAAGGCATGCCGAGAATATCACAACGAACTTTTCCGAAGCCGTCTGCTGAATTGCAAATCTGCGGCGTTCGCTTCAGTCCGAGTGATTTTTTTAAGATCTTGTCTAACCTGCAGATAACAATAAACTATTTACTCATTTTAAATGGAAAATCCCTATGGCATCGAAACTAGAACCGACACTGGACCAGATACGTAAAGCGAAACTGCTATTTGCTTCAGGACAGATACGAGAAAGCATAAAAGAGTTTACCCTTGCGGAGCATGAAGGCTACGAGCTCCTCGATATCTGGCTGAGCAGGGGAGCGGCATTGCTCACTCTGGGCCACTATAGAGCGGCTGAAAAGGATTTCAGCAACGTACTTGAAGTCCAGCAGGACAATGAAAGGGCCTATTACTATCGCGGCATTGCCCGTGCCGCCCAGGGAAGTCACCAGAAAGCAATCGGCGATCTCACCGCTTCTCTAAGCCGCAATAATAACAGGGGTATAGCCCATCTTATCAGGGGGCTGTCTTATGCTGAACTTGGCAACAGCTCTGATGCGGTACTGGACATCAACAGCGCGGGGGCTTTCTCGGATGCTGAATTGAACAGTTTTGCAAAACTGTTTGGCACCATAGGACACCCTTTTCGAAACGCCCAAGCGCTTTTGGCAGAGGAAAATGCACCGTGGAATAACCTGCTGGATCGATCGTCAGCTGACAAATTGATGAAGTTGCTGCAATAAGTAAGTGATCCAGCGGCGGGAAGAATTTAGGGATTGCCAGATTTGATGGGTAATGGCACCACTTCCTGTTCATTCGGTGCGGATCGAACCAGCCACTTCAAATTTATTGTCAGCATTTCTGCGCATCAGCACGACCTCTCCGGAGTCCGGGTATATATTGCTGAAAGCGGTAATGTTCACCTGGTGGGTCACAAGAATAAGCGGTTTGTCCAGCTGCTGGGCTGCGAGCCAGGTGTGCAGTACCTCTGTTTGCTGAGCTTGTCTGTCATAATTTCTGAAAAAAGAGTTAAGTGACGGCAGCGGTACGGGAGTATTAAGTCCGAGAAGTTCGGCTGTTTCCAGGCAGCGACACCACTCACTGGTATAGACGTCGGCGTTGGTGATGCCGGCCTGCTTGAATCTGTTGCCTATCCTAACTGCCTGGTCGCGGCCTGCCTGAGACAAATTTCGCTGGGTAGTGCAGTCACCAAGTATGAAATTATCTGGATCACCAGTCCCGGGTGCCAGTGCATGACGCAGAAGGACAATGTGGTTCCCTGTTTTGAAATCCTCCAGGAGCTTGCGCTCTTCATCTTTGTCGGCAGCCCCGGCCCAGACAGAAATCAGCGGGATCAAAAAAGCGAGCAGCAAGGCCAGGCGCAGCCCCCAATTCTTTATTATCCTCTGCATGTTTGCCTCGGTGAAGGTGCGAGTTGCTATTTAGCGGACAGTGCCGGCAAAAGATCCACGAAACTCTCTTTAAGATTGAGCATGGAAAGGTAGACGCAGCTCCCGGGAAAACTCTCATGCAGCAGCTGCAGGTTAACAGCCGGGTCATAGTCCGCAACCTCGAGCGAATCGTCACCGACGCTCTGGCTGAAAAGTTCGATATTGTCCGACATCCATGCCTCAACCACAAGCGGAATATCGAGCGTTTTGAGCTGGTCGAGTCTCGACTCCGCACCGATTACCGGCTGCGTTACGACAAATCGGGCCCCGGCAGCGATCTTTTTATTCAATCTCATCAGCTCGATGTCGATGGGATTGTAGTGGTTGAAAGCAGCCCCGGTTACGAATTTATCCGGATGGGTTAGGTTGATAAAGCCAATCAGGTCGGCGCTTGAGGCAACGTTGAATTTGCCCCCGATGCTCGCGGGGTCAAGCCTCGGCAGGTCGGGGCCGCCGTCTCCTCGAACAACGAGCAGGAAGCGTATTCCCAGCCGCAGTGCACCTTCCAGCATTTCATCAAGTTCGTCTTTGCTATGAAATGTGTTGAGATTGATGACCAGCCGCTCCGAATCGAACTCCAATCCCAGAAGCTCGATCGCCTCCAGCCCTCCCATACGTAAATTGCCCATCGGGTTGTCCGGTATCGAAATCCCGCATCCAGACTGCATGATACGGGTGAAGCGCTCTCCAAATCTTGCCAGCAGCCGTTCTGGATACCCTTCGGGTGATTTTTTGGGGGTGAGCAATTCAATGTTGTACGGATAGTTAAACATGGGTAAGCACCTCTTTTCCGTTACTATAATCAGCGGAGGCCAAAAGACTGCAAATCAATCTGCTTTTTGTGCTAAAGTAAAAAGTTATATGCTGAAGAGGGCTTTGGGGAAGGAACCGCCCGAGTCAAATTTTTACATATCGGACACTTAGTGAGTTATAGGTTTGCCATAATCGGTGGAGGATTGACCGCCACCTCGATGCTCTGCCAGCTCGTTGAAGAATTGGAACTCATGGGAGACGAGGGACGGCGGCTCGGACCTTTGTTGGCTATTGATATTTTTGAAAAACATGCTGTTTTGGGGCCCGGGCTGCCGCATAACGCTGACTACGTGCTTCCTTTTCATATCACCAACATGTGCGCCAAGGATATGACGGCGCGGATTTCCAGGCCGAACGATTTTCAGGAATGGGTCGAACGGAACCAGGGCGTAATGTTCCAGCGATTCGACTATCAGAATGTGGATTTTTCCGCAGCGGAAGGGGGGGATGAGAGCTGTGCGCACTATCCCCGTGAGGTGATGGGCGAATACCTCAAAAGACAGATCGATGAAGCTGCGGCAAAGGCAAAAGATCTTAGCATCAAAATTGACATCTGGACCAATTGCGAAGTGGTAGATCTCTGGCCGGAGGAATCAGGTTATTATCTGACAGCAAAAGAAAATACCACCGTCAGGAATACTGCCGGGCCATTTGATGGAGTGCTGCTGGCCACCGGCCATTGGTTTGAATCAAACCTGCAAGAAAATTATTTTTCCTCTCCCTGGCCGGCATCGAAACTACTGGCTGCCATTCCACCTGGGGCTGAGGTCGGTGTCATCGGATCAAGCCTCAGTGCGGTTGAAACGGCGCTGACCCTGACTTCAGAAGGGCAGTTTTGTCGCAGCGCTTTCGGTCGGTTGAGCTACGTGAAGCCGGATGTGCCAAGAAAGCTGACTCTATTTTCCCGCCAGGGACTCTTGCCGCGCGTCAGAGGGCGTATCGGTAGTCGGCAAAATCGCTATTTTACCTGCGAACGGTTGCGGCGACTCATGGACGATAGACCGAACCAACTCACCCTCTCAGAGCTTTTCCATCTACTCGACCATGAATTATCAGCCGCCTATGAAAACACCATCGACTGGCAGCAGATAGTGGAGCCAGGCGGTACGCCGGCCCAGATCCTCGAGCAGGACATTAACCGGGCGCTCAAGGGTGACGGGATCGAGGGCGAACTCATCTGGCAAACGGTCCTGGTCCAGATCTTTCCCGTAGTGAGGGAACTATACCTGTCCCTGAGCGCATCTGAGAGGCAGCGTTTTGACCGGGATTTCACCACTTTGTTTTTTGCGCACGCCGCTACCCAACCGGCTATCAACGCCGAAAAACTGCTGGCCCTGATGGAGGGAGGGATCGTCGAGGTTGTTAAACTGAGAAGGGATTATCGATTCACCTGCAACGAATCGACCGGGGGGTTTGAGGTTCATTATACCGGGCCCGATGGAAATGAGCTTTGCAATACCTTCCCTTATTGCGTGGATGCCCGTGGACAACCCCGATCGGTCGAGACAGACAGCTCGGAACTGACCAGAAGAATGTTGAAGCGGAGACTGATACAGCTCGAGGAAATGCCTCAGGGCCGATCGGACAGCAACATCGGTAATAAAACAGGTTCGATTCTGATCGATCCAACAACCCACCGGGTCAAGCCGCCGGTCACCGGCAGAGCAGAGCGGCCAAACTTGGATCTGTTTGCGGTGGGTGCTATGACTCGGGGGCAGATCATCGATTCGAGTATGGCCTATGGTTTGGCCCGATCAACAGAAACGATAGTAACCAGTATCGTCCAAAGACTGAGGCAATCATTCTGAACTTGGCCGGGCCAGGCACCTAATCCGTCGAATATCGGCAGCCGGGAACATTGTCTCCTCTTCATGGTCGTCAGTATGGTTGACTATCATTGTCTGTTCAGAGTAATTCCGTCAATCATTAAGCTGGGAAGGAGGGTTCTTCAAACTTCTACGCCAGCGCCGGGGCCACGCTTCAATTCCGCAAGCTGCTCCGAGCAGGGCGCCGAGAACCGCGCCGCGGCCGCAATTGTCACCGCCGCACATGGTGTTGGCGATCAAGCCCTGTTCCGGCTTTTTCTGATACTTTGTTGCCAGATAAAGGGTTGCCGGCAGGGCCTGGTCGATATAACAAGCCGACGAAAAATGTCTGCCGACTACGATGTGGTCGGGATAGTCGAGAAGATCGAGCAGGGAGGTAAGCTTCGATTTTGAAGTGGAAGACTGCAGCACTTTTTGGAAAACTTCAGCCAGGGGCGCACCATGGAGTAGTTCGATGAGCAGATCGACCACCATTGCAGCGCCGCGTCTCATCTGCGCGCCCCCATGGGTCAGAGCAAGGTGTTCCAGGCTGATCTTCCTGGCGTACTCGGGTGTATCTGCAAAATAAATAGTCAGCGGCAGTATCAGGGTAAGACCGCCAATATGGTGTTCGTCCTGTCTACCGCAGCGCTCCGGATCCAAACCGCGGCCATAGTTGGTGAAAAAATGCCTGAGGTACTCTTCTACATAGGTGTCCCGGTGGTTGCCCGGGGTGGTAAGAAAATCGACGAAATGCTCAAGCCATGGCACCGGGGAATAGCTGCCTTTGGCGATGATAAAATCTAGAAGTTCCCTTGCAAGCTGTACATTAAGCGTGTTTTCTCCAGCCTCTAGTAACTGGTGGTAATGGATTCCCTTTTCTCCCCAGAAGCGGGCCTGATCGTGCAGTATATCGGCTGCGGGGCTGGTCGGCACGAAGGAGGAGCGCCAGAGGATTGAGTCCGGGTGCGGATTTTTAGGAGCCAGATAATCGCGGACCTGGCCATAATCGCGATGTAGGGCATTGGTATCGTAGTACCAGTGCACCGGCATCGCCAGGGCGTCGGCGATGAAAGTGCCATAGAGGGCGCCGGCAACCCGATCTGCAGGAGAAATAGAAGAATTCATATGCTTACCATAGATCGTAGGTAATCAATCGCAAGTACCTTTGCTGATTACCCCGGTGCCTTCCTGAGGTCGGGAAAGATTCAGTTCAGAAGGGGAGAGAAGCGGTTCTTTATTATTCAGGCAGGGTGTTTATCTTAAACCAATGTTTACTGCCAATTATTGCACAAGGATATACATCCTCCCGGATAAACTTCAATGACTGGTATAAGGATTAGGGGGATCGGCACTGCGGTGCCTGAACATGTCTGTGATCAGGCCTATGTGCGAAAAGTGGTCGAAAATATGTTCAGCGAGCGGGTGGAAAACCTGGAGCGGCTGCTGAAAGTGTTTGATCATTTGCATATCGAAAGGCGCTATTTTGCCAGGGATCCCGAATGGTACCTCAAGGATCGGGGCTTCGGAGAGGCCAACGATCTGTTCATCGAAACAGCAACAAAGCTGTCCACTAGCGCTGCTGTTCAGGCAATTTCAAATGCTGAGATGTCGGCTGACGAATTTTGCGGCATCGTAGTGGCCAGCACCACTGGCGTGATGACTCCCAGTCTCGAGGCGCACCTGGTACAGGAGCTGGAAATGCCGCTGCACGTGGTTCGTATGCCTTTGTTTGGCCTCGGCTGCGCCGGTGGCGTGGCCGGTTTGGCCAGGGCGGCAGAATTGAGTGTTGGTCGGGGCGGGGCCCCCGTTCTTTTCGTGGCGGTTGAAATCTGCAGTGCGACATTTCAGCGCAATGATCTGTCAAAATCCAACCTGATCGGCACATCGATCTTTGGTGACGGGGCGGCCGCTCTGGTTGTCGGCAAGGCTGCTAGAGGGCCCGAGGTCATCGGTTCCTATCACAGACTGTTCCCTAAGACTTATGATATTATGGGCTGGGATATTGTCGACAACGGTATGAAAGTACGCTTCTCCCGGGATATCCCGAACTTCGTCAGAGCAAGCCTGCCGATGGTGCTTGAAGAGGCATACGCATCATGGGGGATATCCCAAGATGACATTGTCTCCTACATTACCCATCCCGGTGGCGCCAAAGTGCTCGAAGCCTTTGCTGAAGTCATCTGCAGGGCACCGGAAATGCTTGCGGCCTCTCACGATATTCTGAGAAGCTACGGTAACATGTCTTCTGCTTCTATATTGTTCGTACTCGAACATATGCTGAACAATCGGGAACTCAAAACTGGGTATGCCCTGATGTCCGCCCTTGGACCCGGTTTCAGCTCTGACCAACTCCTCCTGCATAATCCATGATAGTACTGGCGATCCTTCTAACCATCCTCATTGCCCAGCGCTTGAGTGAGTTGGCTCTGGCCAAAAGAAATTACCGCTGGGCCATGCGCCATGGCGGCAGGGAATACGGAGCTGAGAACTACTGGCTGTTCATCGCGCTGCACTCTCTCTGGCTGGTTTCCATGATCCTTGAATGTCTGGTACTGCAGCCATCTCCGGCAACCTGGTGGCCGCTGTTTCTGGGACTCATTGTGGTGGCCCAGATTCTTCGCTATTGGGCGATAGTAACCTTGGGACGCTGCTGGAACACACGCATTGTCATTTTCGAGCAGATGTCGCCGGTGAAATCAGGGCCCTATCGCTATCTGAAACATCCCAACTACCTCGCGGTGGCTTTGGAGATACTGGCCTTCCCTGCACTTCTCGGGGCCTGGTATACGGCCCTGATCTTTTCAATCGCTAATGGAGCCCTGCTCCTGCTGATCAGAATTCCCCAGGAGGAGAGGGCGCTGCAGATTTATATTTCAGAAGGGAAATCTCCGCCAAGCGGCACCACCTTAACCAGGGAGCAGTAGAAAATTGCTGCAATGGTTACGCCCGCGTCGGAATGCGTAATACCTGGAGAGCTGGTTATATTCAGGGAAATTGGTCATGCGGATTAAAGAAGTTCTTAGATATAAACTCAACTCTGTAGACGGAGGGAAATAGCAATCATGTCGCGCAAAGTTCTAATCTATGGTGGTACCGGAGGCATCGGTTCTGAAATAGTCCGGTTGCTGCAGAGCCATGGAGATGATGTTTATCTGGTTGGCCGCCACGCTGAAAAACTGCAGGATCTTGCGTCACTTGACGGAGTTCATTTCGTTGGCGCCGATGTCACCCGAGAGGGTGCCTTCGAAGAGGTCATGGAAGAGGTGGGTCCCGAGTTGCATGGGCTCGTCTATGCGATCGGTTCGATAAATCTTGGCAGCTTGCGCCGGCTTGGAGCTGATGACTTCATCAATGACTTTCGAGTCAATGCCATGGGTGCGGCTCTGGCGGTCAAGGCCGCATTGACATCGCTGAAAAAAGGCGGCGACGAAGCGGCGATCGTCCTCTTTTCCAGCGTGGCAGCGCTCCAGGGCTTCCCGCTGCACGCCTCGGTGAGCATGGCCAAAGGCGCCGTTACGGGGCTGACCCTGGCGCTTGCCGCCGAGCTTGCCCCCAGGATACGGGTAAACGCGCTGGCGCCGTCATTGACAAGGACGCCACTGTCGGAACGGCTGTTGACTAATCCCGAGGCTGCCGAGGCGCTGGCCTCGCAACATGCACTCAAGCGGCTCGGTACACCCGAAGATGTAGCTCGCCTGGCGGTGTTTCTATTGTCGCAGGATGCCGGCTGGATAAGCGGTCAGATATTTCCCGTTGACGGCGGCCGGTCCTCGTTGCAGACAACCCGCTGAGACAGCAGTTCGGTGTCTCAGCTCGCGCCGACTTATAGCAAGGACCGTCAGGCTTCGTCCTGCGGTCGCTGAGCCGGGTTACTGCAGCATTTCTAATTGCTCGATGAAATCTTCGTTGCTGGGCACTCCTTTTTGGATAAAGCGGATGATTCCCTGCTTGTCGATCAGATAGGTCAGGCG